>JARFRD010000101.1 GCA_029287435.1 Gammaproteobacteria bacterium | reverse complement strand
GTGCAAGCTTTGAAGGTCAGGGTCCAATGGAGCTCGAAGCATACTGTAATGGCGCTGGTAAAATAGTAGAAATAAATTTAGAAAAAGAAGATAACTTATTGAAAATAAACTGGAAACCGCTGGTGCAGTTGATGTCAGATTCTACTTTAACTTTGTCTGAACGTGCTTCAATGTTTCATAGCTCGCTAGCGCAGGTGATCTTGCAACAGGCCCGGTTAATTCGGGATGAGCATGGCATCAACACGGTGACTTTTTCAGGTGGCGTGTTCCAGAATCGGGTGTTAACAGAGCAGGCAATGGCATTACTTGAAACTGATGACTTCCACGTGTGCTTGCCAGAGTTGATACCGGTTAATGATGCTGGAATCAGTTTTGGCCAGATCATCGAATATGGTTTCAAACAATAGATATCGATTAACCGCAGAGACGCAGAGTACGCAGAGAAAAGATTAGTGTTTGTGTTTATTCGCTATATGATGGCTTATGCAATGCCGCAACGATAAACTCAAACAAACCAATCGAACCTCCGCGTACTCTGCGTCTCTGCGGTAAACATATTAGTTAGGTAATTAGGAATGCAAGATACACACATCTCTCTTGCGCACGGCAATGGCGGCCGCTACATGCGTGAGCTCATTGAAGAGATATTCGCACGTCATCTGTCGAATCCGGATCTTGATGTGCAGGCTGATGCTGTGCCGATTGCGCTGGATAGTAATGATGTGCTGTTCACCACCGATGGCTTTACCGTGCAGCCACTCGAATTCCCCGGCGGTAATATCGGTTCACTCGCGGTTCATGGCACCACCAATGATCTTGCTGTTGCCGGCGCCATACCGAAGTATTTGAGCCTGAATGCCTTTATTGAAGAAGGCATGGAGATCGCAACCCTGGAGCGTATTATTCAGACGCTTGCCGAAGCAGCGGCAGAAATCGGTGTCAAGGTGGTTGCGGGTGATACCAAGGTGTTGCGTCGAGGCGAGGGCGGTGGCCTGTACCTGGCGACCACGGGCGTGGGTATTCGCCAGGGAGCGAAGCTATCGATGCAGAATATCAGAGATGGTGACGCACTGATCGTCAGTGGCCCCGTAGGCGACCATGGTATCGCAGTTATGCTGGCGCGCGAGGAATTTGGTCTGCGTGGTGATATCCAGTCTGACGCAGCCAGTGTACTGAACCTGACCACGGCAGCCCTCGGCTTCTCCGGATTACGTTTCATGCGTGATCCCACGCGCGGTGGCATCGCAACTGTGTGCTCGGAACTGCAGCGAGCAACCGGAATGGGTATCCGTTTACAGCAGGAAACATTGCCGGTTCGTGATCCCGTGCAATCGGTGTGTGACATGCTGGGTTACGACCCGATGTACCTTGCCTGTGAAGGCCGTGTTGTAGCCGTGGTGGATCCATCGGAGGCATCGTCATTACTGGATAGCTGGCGTGGTCTTGAGGAAGGTCAGGGCGCCGCTATCATCGGTAAGGTAGACTCCAGTATTCAGCATGTTTTAATGGAAACAGAGATTGGTGGTGAGCGCATTCTTGAAGAACTGGAAGATGATCCGCTTCCCCGTATTTGTTAGCATTTGAAAATGCTATTTATTTCTGTATCAGTAGCAATAGCAATATCAAAACCTTGATGGACACCCGACTTAAGTATCAAAGGATATTCATCTTATTGCTGCTGTCACTGCTGCCCTCTCTGGCGTCTGCAGTACAATTTCATGTATCTCACAGTGACCCGATCGCGCCTGTGATACTCGGCGTTACCAGCATCCTGTTTGTTGCCCTGCTTGGTCGATTTGCTGCACGTAAATTCGGGCTGCCATCAGTATTGGGCGAACTGCTGATGGGTATTCTTATTGGCAACATCGCTTTTTATTATCACTTTGATCTGATTACGGTATTGCGTGAAGGCTCGGCAATCTTCGAGACGACAGGCAATCTGTTAAGAGGAGACAATCTTGAACTTGCCTGTCTCAATGCTGTGGGTGTGAGTTGCGCCATGCCGGTGCTTGATATACTGCGTGGCCCACATGGTAATGAAGTATTACAGGTGGCGCATGCGGTCGATGTTTTTTCACGTTATGGTGTGATTTTTCTACTCTTTCTTGTAGGCCTTGAAACCAGTGTGAGTGAGATGCGAAAGGTCGGGCCGGATTCCAGCCGTGTCGCTGTAATTGGTGTGCTTTTACCTTTTTTTCTCGGCCTGGTTGTATCCATGTTACTGGTTAAGAATATCGAGTTTCATACCAGCCTGTTTCTGGGGGCAACGCTGGCAGCGACCAGTGTCGGTATCTCGGCCATGGTGCTGCAGGAAATGAAAATGGAAAACTCCGAGATAGCGCGTATCATCCTCGGTGCTGCAGTAATTGATGATGTACTTGGTTTGTTAATGCTGGCGATCGTAAGTGGAATTGTGGTCACTGGCAGCGTTGACCTGGTCAATATTGCATTTACCATTGTCACAGCCTGCCTGTTTCTGGTTATTGCTATTATGGCTGGTCCACACTTCATTCGCTTCGTCGTAAAGCTGTTCAATCGCCTGGACCTGGTAGAGGCGAAAATGTTCGTCTCCTATCTGTTTGTTATGCTGCTGGCATGGATGGCTAACCTTTCAGGTCTGGCTACCATTATCGGTGCTTTTACAGCAGGGCTTATTCTGCAAGATACCTATTTTGATCACTGGAACCACAAATTTAAAACTCCACTCAGCGTCAAGGACCTTATAATGCCGCTAGAAGTAATTCTTGTGCCTATTTTCTTCGTGCTGATGGGCATCCAGGTGAAGCTTGAAACATTCTTGCAGCCTGATGTGATATTGCTGGCAAGTGGTCTTTTAGTGGCTGCTATTGTTGGCAAGGTTGTCGCAGGCTATGGAGCTAGATGTATTAACAATCGTCTGGCTATTGGTATTGGCATGATGCCGCGAGGCGAGGTTGGGCTTATATTTGCTTCGATGGGCAAAACCCTGGGTGTGATGAGCGATGCATTGTTTTCTGCCGTGGTGCTAATGGTTATTGTCACTACACTGATATCGCCACCTTTGCTCAAAATGACGCTTAAAAATGCGGCTAGTTGTCGGTGAGTTCAGTCTATAGCATCTGCGAGCAGGAAAAAGCCAAGTATAATTGCAAGCCATAACACCATGCTTCCGGTTGGCCAGTTGGAAGCGATGTGCAGGCGTGCGATGCGGGTATCATGCAAGGCCTGGTGGGCCACATTGAATGATGCCTCGCAGATGTTGATTATCCTGTTACATGCTTTCTGCGTGTATCCATAGATAGAACGGACAACCTTTGGTAGAAATTTTCTGTAGAGCCACTCAATATCAATATTGACTGAATGTATTTCGTCTGGATATAGCCCTGTTTTTGTCAACCAGACAAAAGCCAGTGCTGAGAACATCAACAACTGCAATTGTGATAATACATGGGTTATGTCATAAGGCTGAAACTCGACTTCCCAGGGCAGTAATGCATAGAGATATGACGGCTGGGTACCTACAAAGATGCAGATAAAAGCAGCAATGCTCATAGCCAGAATCATATTAAGTGGGGCTTCCTGGGTGCGAATTCCGTGATCCTTTGCAAAGAAGGCATAGTATGGAACTTTAATGCCGGCATGATGGAATACGCCTGCAGATGCGAACAGTAACATCAGCCAGATTATGTCATAACCTTCTTCAATCATTGCCGCCAACACCATCGATTTGCTGACAAAACCACTGAACAACGGGAAGGCTGAAATTGATGCCGCGCCAATAATACATAACAGGGTGGTTTTGGGCATCGATTTATACAAACCACCCAGGTCAGAGGCATAAACGTTACCAGCACGATAAAGTACTGCCCCCATGCTCATGAATAACAGCGCTTTGTAGATGACATGGCTGAAAGCATGCGCCACTGTGCCGTTGAGCGAGAGTGCTGTTCCAATGCCGATGCCGCAGACCATAAAGCCAAGCTGGTTGATCAGGCTGTACGCGAGAACCCTGCGCAGGTCGTTTTCGATGACAGCATAGAAAATTGGAAAGACTGTCATCACGGCACCAATATAAACGAGCAGCTCAGTGCCAGGGAAACCTCGTGCCAGGGTGTAGATGGCAACCTTGGTGGTTAAGGCAGAGAGAAAAACAGTTCCTGTCGGTGTCGCTTCAGGGTAGGCGTCGGTCAGCCAGTTGTGCAACAGTGGGAAGGCGCACTTGATACCGAAAGCAATAAATATTAGCCAGCCACTAATGCTGTCAAGGCCGATATAGTTAAATTCAAGCGTGCCGGACTGGTAATACTGTACTAACGCGCCAGCCAGCAACAGCATACCCGAGGATACCTGGATAATTAGATAACGTATACCGGAACGCATGGCTGTCTCTGTCTTCCGCGCCCAGATCAGGGGCGCCGAAGTTATTGCCAGTAACTCCCAGAATATGAACAGGGTAATCAAGTCACCGGCAAATACGGCTCCCATAGCGCTGCCGGCATAGAGCAGGCTTGAAACCGTTTGAGTCGTGTCACGTACATGTAATGCAAACAGTACACCGATAAATGCAGCGATGTGGAACAGATAACCAAACAGCAGACTGAGTCGGTCGGTCCGCATCAGGATCAGGTCATACTCCAGGATTGATATTGATGTAACGATCCCGGGATCTACATCCAGCCATAGATGAAGTCCACCAAGTACGGGGGTGGCAAGTATTAGCAGATAGCGTAACCAGCCACGGGTGAGTATTACCAGGAATGCGGCAATAAAAAACGGAATAAAGGGAGGAAGCTCAGTCATCCACATCGTAGTAGTCTTCCTTGCGCATGACAATGTTTCGTAGCTGTTTGGCGCCGAGAACGAGCATCACGCAGGCGACAAAGCCGAATATTGCGTAAAAGCCCGCCAGTTGCTCCCATTCATGCATTACATGCCGGTGCAAAATAAAATCAAGCAGTACCAGCAAAATGCAAATTATATACAAGCTGCGAAGTACTATTGATACGTTACGCGGATTATCGAACAGGTATTGTTTTTGCTTTGGTTCGTTCACATTATTTTACTCCAGCGAAATCCATCGCCAGCTCATAGAATGGATCCGGGTAAAAAAACAGCAGTACACAGGCGACAGATGTGATTGCCATTGCAATCAGGCAACTCAGCGGTGCTTCATTGATGCGCCCGGATATTGATCCATCGGATGCTTTACCGAAAAAGCCCCTTACCGGGATGGGTAACAGGTATGCAATGTTGAGCAGCGAGCTTATCAGTAATACAGACAGCATTATCCATTGCCCGGTTTCAACTGCACCCATGCCAAGATACCATTTACTCCACAAGCCACCGAATGGTGGTAATCCGATAATGCTGAGACTGCCTATCAGGAAAGCGCCAAACGTAAGCGGCATCATACGCCCCAGGCCGTCCATCTCACTGATATTGGTTTTGTGTGAAGCAACAAGTATGGCGCCGGCCGCAAAGAAGAGTGTAATCTTGGCAAAGGCATGCATCGATATGTGCAAGGCGCTGCCGAGTACGCTTGCATTTGATGCCAGTAAGGCGCCAAGTACAATATAACTCAGCTGGCTGACAGTGGAGTAGGCCAGGCGTCGCTTGAGGTTGTCCTGTGTCATCGCAATCAGCGAGGCCAGTATCACTGTGCTCGCGGCAAACCAGATCAACCAGTCACTTGCGTTTGATTCCACGATGAAGTCCGTGCCGAAAATATAAACAGTTACCTTCAATACGGTAAATACACCCGCTTTAACAACTGCAACTGCGTGCAGTAATGCGCTCACGGGAGTAGGGGCGACCATGGCAGCGGGTAGCCACCTGTGAAAAGGCATCACAGCCGCCTTGCCGATGCCGAATATGAACAATGCATACAACAGCGCAGCCCATGCAGGATCCAGTTTGTCAGCCAGGATACCGCCGTCGCGAAAATCGAGCGTACCTGTTACTACATAGGTGATAATGATGGCCAGTAATTGCAACAGTATCGAGGTTGTAAGCAGTATGCTGATATAGGTGCGAGCGCCACGGCGAGCGGTCTCGGTGCCTGCGTGTGCGACCAGCGGGTAAGTGGATATCGTTAACAGTTCATACCAGAGAAACAGTGTAAACAGGTTGCCCGAAAATGCAGCTCCGAGTGTGCTGCCAATTGCGATGGCAAAGAAAGCGTAGAAGCGCGTCTGGTTTGTTTCGCCATGACTACGCATATAACCAATGGCATAAATTGAAGTTACTATCCACAGAATAGAAGCTACCAGTGCAAACAGCATGCCCAGTGCTTCCAGTTCAAAGCTGATGCTGATGCCGGGTATTGGTTCGACTATATCAAATGACAGTCGCGCGCCGTCACGAAAATGCAGGAACAGCGTGACAACACTGGCACATACCGCCGAAGCTGTAATCAGGGTTATGGCTTCACGCAGGTTAGGCCAGCGGCCACAAAAGGTAATAGCGATTGCACCCGCGAAAGGCAGGAAAACGGCGATCAGTAACAGATGCAGATCGCTCATCAGTCGCTTACCCCGAGTATTTGTGCAGCTGTGTTGGCAACACTGAGCATCAGCTCGGTGTTAAGTCCAAAGTAGATATTGGCAATGACCAGTACCCACATGGGTACCAGCATTGATATTGGCGCTTCCTTAACAGCTGTTGTCGAAGCAGAATCTGCATGAAAGAACATGATCTCAATGATTTTCCATATATAAACAACAGCCAGTAATGAACCAAGAACTATCATAAAGGCGATTAACCAGGCCTGTTGTTCAAGTGCTGCGATTACCAGGTACCATTTGCTGATAAAGCCGGCTGTTCCGGGGACGCCGATCAGGCTCAGGCCGCCGATACAAATTGCCGCAAATGTCCACGGCATTTTGCGACCAAGACCTTCGAGTTTATCGAACTGGCTGGAGCCAACACGGTATACCAACGCACCACAAGCCATGAACAAGGCGCCTTTCATTAGTGCATGGTTAAAAACATGCACCACTGTTGCTGTAATACCGAGGGTCGTAGCCAGGCCCATACCGAGTACCATGTAGCCGATTTGTGCAACACTGGAATATGCGAGCAGGCGTTTTACATCATCCTGATATATCGCTGCAATTGAAGCCACGATGACGCCGGATAAACCGAGTACGATAAACATGTGATTGGTCGGGGTGATGTCGACAAATTCACTGGAGAATACGCCGAATACGATTCTCAACATGGCATAAACGGCCACTTTGGTAGCAGTTGCAGCAAGAAAAACGCTGATAACCGATGGTGCGTACTTGTATGCATTGGGTAGCCACAAGTGCAGCGGAAACAGGGCAAGTTTGAGTGCGATGCCTACGACTATGAATGCAAATCCTGTATGTATGGTACGGTGATCATAGATGGGTAGTAGTAGTTGATGCAGATCCATCATGTTCAAGGTACCGGTTTCAGAATATACGAAACCAATGCCTATGAGAAAGAAAGTGGCGCCGATCGTACCCATGATCAGGTACTGATAGGCTGCTGTCAGTGCGCGCCTTTGTTCGCCCATCGCAATAAGCGCATAGGAAGACAATGATGATATTTCAAGAAATACAAACAGGTTGAAAATATCACCCGTCTGCGCAATGCCGAGGAGTCCAACCAGGCACAATAGAAAGGCCGCATAGAACAGACCGGTCTGTCGCAGAGGGATTTCTTTTTCGACGGTTCGCAGAGCGAAGGGTAGCGTGATAGCGGCAATACCAGCGACAATCAACGAGATATATGCGTTTAGTGCGTCAATTCTGTATTCAATGCCCCAGGGAGGCGACCAGCCACCGAGTTCATAACTGATGATATTGCCATCAATAACAACAGACAGTTGCCAGATTGAAAGCAGGAAGCATAACCAGGTGATGATCAGTGTACATAGCCAGGGTACCCTGCTACCCGGCAGGATGGCTGTAACTGGTGCGGCGAGCAGTGGAATAACAACGAGCAACAAGCTCAGGTTTTGTTCAATCACAGTGACATATCATCCTTGTCGTGGATCTCATCCTCTTCGATAGTGCCGTATGCTTGCTTGATACGAACAACAAGTGCCAGGCCCAGCGCTGTTGTCGACACGCCTACAACAATGGCGGTAAGAATCAGTACATGCGGTAGTGGATTGGAATAGCGGGTAAAACCTTCGGCAATAATCGGTGCTGTACCGCCTCTAACATAGCCAATGCTGATCTAGAGTAAAAACACTGATGTCTGGAATATATTAAGGCCGGCAATTTTTTTAATCAGGTTGCCTCGACTGATTACCGTATAGAATCCAGCCATCATTAAAAAGATCACAATCCAGTAGTTATAATGGCCGAATATGAACTCAGTCATTCTTTTCCCATCCGGCAAATGCAAAAAATATAATCAGCATCACGGAACTCACCGTTATGCCGACCCCTAGTTCAACCAGCAAGATGCCAATATGCTGCCCCTCGATGGGATTGACCGATAACAGGTCGTAATCGAGGAAATTGCCACCCATAAACAAGGTGGTAACACCCGTGCCTGCATATAGCAGAATACCGGTGCTCGCCATAATGCGAAGAAAATACGGGGGTGCGATTTTTTCGGTCGTGTCGAGACCAAATATGAGTGCATAAAAAATAAAGGCGACGCTTAGAATAACACCAGCCTGGAAGCCACCACCAGGGCCGAAATCACCGTGAAACTGAACATAAAATGCAAACAGGGCGATAACAGGGAACAGGTATTTCGCAATTACTCTGAGGATGAGGTTATGCTTCATGTTCGTCCTCTTTGCGCCGCAGTAAGCGATCGCCAATGAGTAAAACAACACCGATGCCGGCGGTGAAAATAACAATGACTTCTCCCAGGGTGTCGTAGCCACGATAGCTGGCCAGCACGGCTGTGACAATATTGGGTACTCCAGTGTCTGAAATGCCGTGCTCTATATAGTAAGGCTTGACGTGCTCCTGGGCAGGGGAGTGTGGGTCGCCAAACGCGGGAATATCATAAGTGCCATAGAGAAGAGCTGCTGTGGTAACCAGGACAACCAGTTTTGGGATTACGGCATGTTTTACGCGTCTTTTCTCTTCGTGATCTTTAGTCAGGGCCAGTGTGGCAAGCATC
>JARFRD010000159.1 GCA_029287435.1 Gammaproteobacteria bacterium | reverse complement strand
ATATACGACTCTATTTCAAGCTCTTTCTGATCTAGTGATGATTCAGCGTGGCTCACCTGCGTAATACAAATAAATAACAAAGTAATTAATAATTTAGATGGCATCGTAAGTCCTCCTTTTTTTGCTTATTATTTTTATCCTTTGGCTCTAACTAATGGCGTGCTTTGATATAGATATTAAAAGCAAAAAACATGCCACTACCTGGTTTATTTTGTAAGCGCTTGATAACTTAGATGTCCAAGCATCCTCGGCTCTTAATTGGTGCAAACCATATCTGAATTTATGCACCAGGTTGATACTATGATTTGAATATTTGCTTAATATGAGTGCGCTTTAGCAGATATGCCGAGCACAATCGAGATGGTTGCTTGTGGCTTAAGATTTTATGATGAACGTCTGCTATTGGCCGATAACAGTCACTTGTCTTGATACTATTTGAAAATTCTGTATTTACTCACCTGATGTCCACTAACGACCCATTTCGGACTATCAGACAGGATAATGTTTGCTCGAGGCATTGGGGGTCAGAGCAGAACTTCCTTCAACATTTTGTTTCTTACTCTGCCCCGGATATATTCACGCAGCTATTTTCATCCCACAGCTACGATTCGCCGGTACTGCAATATCCATTAGTTTGGGATCATCCAGATCGAGCGCATTCATTTGTTCGATATAAGCCTGCCTGCTGTCGACCTGGAGCCTCGGATTATGTTGCAGCTCTTCACCTATCGTACTGACCGCCATACCGTTATAGTCATGAGCGGGATAGACCAGGGTGTCTTGCGGCAGGCGCAATAACTTACCGAACAAACTGTCATACTGAGCGCCTGGATCTCCATTCTGGAAATCAGTGCGGCCGGTGCCTCTGATCAACAACGTGTCACCGGTAAATACACGATCCGGCAGCACGAAACTGTATGAATCATCAGTGTGTCCGGGCGTGTAGAGAATATCCAGCCGCAGGTTGTCGACGCACAGTTTCTCACCCTCGCGAAATTTGACTGACACACATTCCGCAGCGGATTGTTCACCCATTGCTGTTGCGCAATCGGTTTTTTGCCGCAAACTACCCAGCGCGGTAACGTGGTCTGCATGGATATGTGTATCAACTGCCAACGCGAGTTTTACATCGAGCTCATTCAGCAGCTGGACATACTGATCCGCGTTTTCCAGTACCGGATCGATAAGCAATGCCTCACCGCCGCTGCGCTCGGCAATCAAGTAGCTGTAGGTTGAAGAAGTACGATCAAAAAGTTGTCTGAAAATCATGGCATTTCTCCTAATAAAGTTGAGAATTTAGACAGTCACTTGTTTCGAACAATCAGTGACGCGGTTCCAGGGCATGATTGCAATCAGGCGCGCCATTCCACACCATTGCGTTATACCGGCGACGATCAATCCAGCACCGATAAGAGGGATCGCAGCAAAGAACAGCTGATGAACCGTGAAACCAAAGAACACCTTTAACACCAACAGTGCTCCAATCACGATCTGAACCTGCCTCTCAAGCGAAATAGCATTGCCACATCGCTGTATCGGCAGACCGGTTTTCATCCACGCTTCTGTTCCGCCTTCGAGCAGGTAGACGTTTTCAATGCCCGCATGCTTAAGACGTTCTGCCGCCTGCTGGGCCCTGATACCAGCCTGGCAGGTCAGGTATAACGGGCGTTCATTGCCCACCCCTGCATCTCCCAGGTGGTTGTGCAGTTTTTCTGGTGCCAGCTCGTCAAGCGGTATGGACTTGGCACCCGCGACGTGACCAGCACGATACTCAGCTGGTGTACGTACATCAACAAGATGTATCTGTTTGTGCTGCTGCCCCAGTGCATTCAGCGCCCGTGGGGTTATGGTGTTGAATTCGCTCATTGTCTTCTCCCTAACTAAAGTTAATGGATAAACGTTTCATTGGGGATGAATATAACCAAAATCTAATATATTTAAAATTCGAAATATTAATCGCATATATTCGTCTTTATCGAACTATTTTACGGTAGAAATCCTGCTTTTGCCGACTCAAGGTCGAGCTGCATGGCATATCCTGGCCATTGGCGAATGCCGTCAAACATAGCGGCTAAGAAGCCGATCTGTGTGGCAGTCAGCGTCTCGGTTTTTACCGGCTCAACGAGTTTTGCGCTCAAGAATTATCGTATAGACTATGACCATGGACTGGGTCACAGAAAGTCAAGGCGTGCTGGCGGATAAGCATATTTAAATTCAGAAAACCAAAGCGAAACAGCCAGTGATGAACCAGTTACTCGCATCATTTGTTACTATCAAATAGCCCCATAGGAGACAACATGACTACGACACTGACTTTGGAACAGAGAAAGAAACTGATTGAATGGATGGCCGACAGGAGTGTCGATACCGATATTAAAAGTCAGGAACGTACCTATCGCAAGAAGCTGCTGGATGATCTGGACGAAACGCAAGTGCATGAAATGGCCGATCAAGAGGGTATTGTTCTCAGCAATGAACACCTGGGCGTAATTGAATGTCTGCGTGACTATTTTCTGGAGTTTGGAGAAGCCGAAAAAGGGCGAGATATCGAGGAGATGCTCGATGAAGTATTTGCCGGTCACGGTGGTCGCAAATTCCTGTGGAACCTGTTCCCTGGCGGGCCTGTGACACAGGGCATGCGTATTGCCGGCTTGCCTGTGCCACCGCACACCGGTGACAAGGGCTTCGGTACAGTACGCTAGATCTGCAATAGCGATACCATTGTTAATACAAACTTGATGAATCGCTTTTTGGAGCTGCTTTCTTTGCCTGTTGGATATCCCATTGTGGCCATTCCTGGAAACCCAAAGCCCTGCAAAAGCAGGGCTTTCTATTTCTAGTCCAACGTCTCCTTCTCGCCGAAAGCAGGCACTCGTCTGAAAATTAGCCAACTTCTCACCTGATAGTCCGCTATCGATCCAAAGCAATCATAGGGGTTGGCTCTTAAAGTCTGTTATATTTTCTTTAACATGCTTTTTTAGGAGTCTAAAGGTGAAAAATATACTGGTTGCAATCGATAATTTTGAGGCCACAACGACCACGTCACCCTTAATTGAAAAAACCATTGAGTTGGCGAATGCTTTTTCAAGCAAGGTTTGGGTGCTCCATGTTGTTCCTCAATCAGGCCAGGCTCCATATAATGTTGATAAAAAGCTGTTTCGTCGTGAGGTTTCTCATGAGCTACGCGATGAGCATGAGTATCTTCAACAGTTTGCGAATTGCCTGCGACAACGAAATATTGAATCCACATCTCTTCTCGTCGAAGGGGCGACAATTAAAACTATATTGCATGAATCTGATCGACTAAATGTAGATTTGATTATTTTAGGCTGTCACAAGCATAGTGAATTATTCGCTGCTTTAATGAATAACACTGATGAGGGTCTGCTCTCTAAATGCACTCATCCGATAATGTTTGTTCCTACGCCAGAATAAAGATGTCAGTATTATTTTTTCACTCAAGTCGGGGTCTTCGAGTATCCGTTATTGGCCAATAGCAGAGTTTCGTTTAACACTGGCCTGTGATGGCCAACCGTATGTAACAGGCGTCGGTTAAAGAGTTTATGACAGGTCGATTGCATGCGCTTTCAATGCTTCCAACGAGACGGTTTTCAGCGTGCGGGCATGTGTGGCACGAATCATAACTGGCGCAGCCTTGCCTGCCTCGTAAGCTTCTTTCCAGCGCATGGCGCATACACACCACTGGTCACCGGGCTTCAGGCCGGGGAATCCGTACTCCGGTATGGGCGTAATCAGGTCATTACCCTGCTCCCTGCTAAACTCCAGGAACTCCTGCGTTACTCGCGTACAAACTGTATGCCTGCCAACATCTTGATCACCCGTCGAACAGTTACCATCCCGATAATAACCGGTCACCGGATCATCTCCACAAGATTCTAGTGGAGTTCCAATGACATTCAGGTCAGCGTCTTTAGCATCTTCTATCATATTTTATTCTCCTTAAATTACCGGGCAGATTGATTGAGTAACAAGATCGGCGGTACACGCAACAGCGGACGCACATTAAGATAGCCAGCAGCACCCACCAGAACAGCACCGGCGACACTGCCAAACGCAATAAGGCCTGGATTAAAAGCTGGTTCCATTTCAAACAGGAACCAGGCCAGGTAGTTACTCAGCGCGATTGAGAATATTGCAGCCACTAATCCGGATAAGCCGCCCAGGATGCTGAATTCAAAAATCAACATTGTTCTTATCTGCCGTTTTCTTGCGCCAAGCGATTTGAGGATCGCAATTTCTTTTTGCCTTGAACGGCGTTGTGACTGTAGTGCAGCGTAAAGCACCAGTAGTCCCGCGATAAGGGTCATGGAAAACACTGACTGAACAGCCAGTGAAGCCTTGTCGATCATGCCGCGCACCTGTTGCATTATGGCGCTGATATCAATAACGGTAACACCTGGAAATTCATCGATCAGCTGCGGAATCAAGCCATGGCGATCCGTTGGTATATAAATACTGGTAATAAATGTTTTTGGCAGGTCTTCGAGTAAACCGGGAGCCGTGATCACAAAGAAATTGGGTTCCATGCTGTCCCAGCGTACCTTGCGAATACTTGTTACCTGCTCGGTGATGCGCTGGCCAGCTATATCAAATTGAAGCCGATCACCCAGACCAAATCCCAGCGTTTTCGCGATATCTTCTTCTACCGAAAGCCCGGAACGGGTATCCGCTGAGAACCACTGTCCGGCAACGATTTTGTTACTGTTTGACAGCCTGGCAGTACTGGAAAGATTGAACTCGCGTTCCAGAAGGCGTTTAGCTCGATCATCCGTATAATCATCGGGGCCAACTGAATTAGCATTGATGGCAACCAGCCTGCCTCTTGTCATCGGGTACAGATCTGCACTGATTTGCTTATTTACCGCGAAGCCGGAGAAGGTCTCTCGTTCTTCAGGCTGAATATTGACCAGAAAGTGATTAGGTGCGTTCGTGGGAAGGCTGTCTGACCAACGTTGTATAAGATCTGTGCGCAAGCTCGTCAGGTGAAGCAGGCTGAAGAAACCGGTTCCAAAAATGACAAGCAGTAATATAAAGCGGGCATTATCAGCCGGCAGCAGATGACGGGTATTGCGATAACGGCGCGCAATATATTTCAATAGTCTCAACAGAATAATCGCGGTCAGCGTAAACAGCCCAATTGCGATCACGGTTGCAACCAATATGATCAGGCTGAGTTTGAGGTCATGGGACTGTAACCACATAAGCAGATAGACACCGCCCAGGGCGCTTAAGATGGTCACTCGTCCGGCAACCGTATGTTTGACGGGTCTGTCCTGAAGCACGTTCATCGGTGCAGTGCTGATCTGTCTGAACAGGAAAGGCGTCGAGAATCCCAGCGTCATTATGAAAGCTGTACCAATGCCGACAAGCGCAGGTGTTATGCCGGGCAGCGGCAACTCGGTCTGTATCCATTGCCTGATAAAGAAACCGAGCAGGAACTGAATCAGAAAACCGGCAAAGATACCAATCAGGCTTGCGGCAGCGACCAGCAGCATTTGTGACTGCCCCAGTCGCCAGAGTAATTCTTTTTGCGTGGCCCCCAGTGTTTTCAGGATAGCGATACTCTTTGCTTCGCGCTTGCCCAGGCTGTGACTGGTCAATGCGATCGCAGCCCCGGCAAGAATAACGCTGAGAAGCGCAGCCAGACCGAGGAATCCCTGCGCACGCTCAAGCGCCTGTTGTACTGCCGGCATACCGTCCTCAAGTGTGCGAATACGCTCGGTTACTTTTAATTGAGCTTTGAGCCAGGATGTATAGCGCTCGATGGTTTCAGGCTCGCCTGCAAACAGGAAAAGAAAACGTGCTCGCGAGGCTGCTGTCAACAAGCCGGTTGCTTCGAGGTCATGTTCATTAATCACGATGACCGGTGCAAACTGGAACGCGTTGACTCCCTGGTCCGGCATCTGGGTCACAATCGCATCGATATTCAACACGTTTTTTCCGAGCTCAACCACGTTGCCAGGTAGCAGGTCGAGACTGGCGGATAATCGCGGGTCAACCCAGGCATTGCCGACCGCGGGGCCGGAGCCAACGGCAGAACTCACATTCGTTGACTGGCTGCGAATCTTTAGTGCACCTTTCAGGGGATAGTTACTCGATACTACCTTGACCTGTGCCAGTTGCAGTTTTTCGCTGGCTACAACCATGCTCGGGAATTGCGTAACTGTGGCTGTGGCCAGACCCATCGATTGCGCTTTTTGCAGGTAACCGGGGTCAGGCGGTCTCGCGGAAGTCAGTACCAGGTCACCGCCCTGTAGTTCGGTTGCCTGTCCCATCATCGCGAAAATGATTCTGTCAGTCACAAAACCGACCGCGGTGACCGCTGTCACGGAGAGCGCCAGCGCAAGCAACATCAGGCGAACCTCCGGCAGGCGCCAGCGTTGCCGCCATTGCTGTTTGATCATTGTGAACCAGTTCATTGCTGGCCTGCGATCTGTTCCAGGAACCTGCCTTCTGCCAGGTGAAGCTGTCGATCACAGCGCGCAGCCAGTTGATCATCATGCGTAACCATCACCAGCGTGGTCCTGTACTGCTGTTGAAGGCTGAAAAGCCGCTCGATGATTTCCCTGCCGGTCGCAGCATCAAGGTTACCGGTGGGTTCGTCAGCAAACAGGATTTCAGGTTGTGTGACAAAAGCTCGAGCCAGTGCGACGCGTTGCTGTTCGCCTCCGGATAGCTGACCGGGTTTATGATTCAGCCGGTGTTCCAGTCCAACCTCGCACAATGCATCGAGCGCCCGTTGATCAATTTCAGTGACCGTGCGATCGAGCTCCAGGGGCAACATGACATTTTCCAGCGCATTCAGGTTTTCCATCAGGTTAAAGGCCTGGTAAACAAAGCCGACCCGGCCCAGGCGCAATTGTGCCCTGGCATCTTCATCCAGGGGCTCGAGTTTGTGGCCAAGCAATTCGACTGAACCACTGGTAGCACTATCCAGCCCCGCCAATAACCCCAATAACGTGCTCTTACCTGAACCACTGGCGCCGACGATTGCCACTGACTCACCGGCTTGTATATTCATGTTTATTTCACTCAAAATAGTCAGTGACTGCTGATCAGAGGTAATGACACTTTTTCCCAGCGTAGTTGTCACAATTACCGGTGATGGATTGTTATCATTCATCAAGAGTACCTTATGAAAATTTATGTCCTACATTACCTGTTCCTGGCCTGGATTGCCTTTATCCCTTCAGTTTTTGCGGATTCAACTACTGAACAGGCAAAGCTTTTGATATGGGGCGACAGCCTTAGTTCAGCTTATGGCATGTCTGTGGAAGAAGGCTGGGTTTTTTTGCTACAAAAAGAACTGGGCGACAAGGTCAGGGTGATCAATGGCAGTGTCAGCGGTGAAACCACCGGTGGTGGTCGTTCGCGTTTGCCTGCTGCGCTTAAAGAATATAAACCCGATATCGTTGTAATCGAGTTGGGCGGCAATGACGGCTTACGCGGTTTTCGCCCAACAGTGATTCGTGACAATCTCGACTCGATGATCAGACAAACACTCGAGTTCGGTGCAGAAGTGATCTTGCTGGGCCTGCGCCTGCCACCCAATTATGGTGAGCGCTATAATCAGCAATTTGAAGCCGTGTATACAGACCTGGCAAGCAAATACGATATACCGCTGGTTCCTTTTCTGCTCGATGGTGTTGCTGAGGACTTTGGTCTCATGCAGGCAGATGGCATTCATCCTACGGCCACTGCGCAACCGCTTATCCTTGCAAATGTCTACCCGGTCGTGAATGCATACAGCAAGAATAAAAATACCGATAGAAAAAAGAATTACGCGTCACCCAACAAGTAACCGTGGTCTGCATGACGGTTACAATGCAAAAAAACATCATGACTGCTAAGGACGCATAACCCTGCTCATAGCATCACGCGCAATCGCGTCGGCATCATGTTTAACGCCGGTTTCTTCCATCATGATCAATAACAATGCAATCAGGTTTGTATTGTTAACACTGACATCAACCCAGCCTTCGCTGACGGCTTTCCTTGCAAACTCAGTGAGTATCACGCGAGTGGTACTGTCGACTGTTGATGAAGCCGGGTATTCAAGCGCTTTCTCCATCGCCTTGCACAGCGGGAGGTTGCGTTTATTCATCATGCGCCTCAATTCTATATCGACTGGATTACTGCGAGACAGCAAGGTGATCTCTGCTGCAAAATTCAGGCTTTCCCTGTCCTGATCTGTAAGTGCATCAAAAGCCTGTTTTAACCGCTCTAATCGCATTTGAGATTGCGACACGTGCTCCGGCCTCGCAGTGATTTCCTCTCGAATCCTGTTGATACAGTTATCAGCATGAAACAGGAAGCGCTCAACATCCTTATCAATATCAACAAGATATTCACACAACTTGTTGGCAGAAAAATTACTTACCATATCGACTCCGATGAGAGGTACTCAGGATAGTCCCGGGATGTATTAATTAGAGGTCATTTCTAACAAAATGTCCACTCAGGTCAGCGGGTAATCTCAGCCTAAGTAATACAGGAAAATAGAGCCATATGGCGATTTACCTGATAGTGTTTATGCATTTCAGTCTAGCTGCCTGACCATGGGCGACGTTAGCACCGGCAAATATTGTTTAATAATGTTTTGAGCTTCCGGCAGCCTGAATGCAAGCGCTCCATAACTGCTGTAATGCGGCAGCTTACGAGCCATTAATGCAATGCTTTCGGGGCTATCAGCACCAATAAAACCCAATGGCTTGCGGCTGTTATCAGGATCGAGCAGTACAACTGCATGTTGATCGGCATCTAGTTGTTGCGTACCCATCAAGGCTGACTGCTCTGCAACATGCTGTGTTAAAGAAGTAAAACGCTCCCGATTTGTTTCGAGCAGTTTGTTCTCCCATCCCAGCAGCCATATCGCCTTGTCTCCAGGTAACGTTTCAACTTCATTATCACTTAGAACCTCTACGTTGTTATAACGCCCTGACCATGACTGCGCCAACTGGCGCCATGCTTTCTTTTGCTCGGTAGTCGCGTTTGCCGGCATTACCAGTACCTGCCTGTTTGCACCAAACAAACGTCCCAGCGAAGCCGGGCGTTCGCCTGCATGTAGCAATCGAAACACATCATAGTCAGGATCAAGCCTGACAGCCTGTGGCCGTTGTTTATATTTCAGCTTGATCGTACTTTCTTTTTGCAACAGCGTGACACGTTCGTGCAATGGCTGCGTTTCTCCCTGTACTGTAACTTCAAGTGGCAGATCAAAAACATATACCGGCCCTGACTGTTGCTGGTTGATCTTGAGTGTCAGCTGGTAAGCATCAGCATCCTCGCTAACAATTGCATCTTTCAGTGATATTTCCGGGGCGCCCGTTCGATACAACCACTGCTCAACGAAAACCTCGTAATCTTTTTCCGGATATAGCTGCTTAATGACATCGATAAAATCTGCATATTGAAACCTGTAGCGCTTCCACAACATCCCAATCCTGTCGTTGAACAGTTCATCGCCCACCTGATTGCGTAACATATGAAACAGCATCAACGACTTGCTGTATCCGATCGCCTGGCTGGCCTCATCATGCCTGGATTTGAATTCAGCGAGGGAAAAATCGCGCCCTTCTGCTGCAAAATTTGCATATCGTTCAAGCGCCTTGCGTCGGTACTCATCACCCTTGCCCTGTTGCTCGTTACTGTAGTGATCAGACATATATGCAGTCAGGCCTTCGCTCCAGTTGCCTTTTGCGAAATCGATATAAACACCATTACCCAACCAGTTATGCAGAATCTCATGTGGTAGGGAAGTATGCAGAATAAATGGTAAACGTATCACCCTTGATCCCAGCAGGGTAAACGATGGCATGCCATAGCCTGTCTGCCAGCGATTTTCGACAATAGCGAACTTGGCATAAGGGTAGGCTCCGATCCAGTCACTGTATAAACGTATATATTCTGCTGTTGTTTGCAGGTATCTCTGGGCCAGCTGATCATCAGCCTGCAACAGGTAGACTACGATCTCTATACCATCATGCATTTGTGAATAGCGACGGTAAGGCCCACCCAGGAGATAGATATCCTCCTGTGGGTCCGGCATATCAAAAAAGTAACCTTGGCCAGATTCATCGCGCCTGCCCTGGCTGATAATTTCCCAGTCCCCGGGTGCTTGCACCTGCAATTTGAAAGTGACCAGTGGGTAATCGTGAAAACGCGGCACCCAGCCACTGCCACCATCAAGGTATACACCATCTGTATTCAATACCGACTCCGGCATATTAAACGGCTCATGGGCACTGCCAGATATAATCTTGCCTGCATAGTTAAGCTGAACCTTTCCGTCACCAGGCAGTCTTTTTATTCGATAGTGACGCAAACGGCCCGCATCGGACTCGCCGAGTAATACCAAGTCCAGTCCCGCTGCTTTGACGGTTAATTCGCTACGCAGCGAAAAATCTGCGCTATTACTATTTGCGGGCAACTGAATGTTATCGACAACGCTGATTCGGGCATCAAGCGTCTGCAGCTCAACGTGCAATTCGTGGTGGACAGTTTCTGCCGCGATAGCAACACAATCTGTCACAATAAGAAGCAGGAAGAACCAGGGGTATCCCTTATGAAACAGTCCAGACCTGAATCTACAAAGCTT
>JARFRD010000156.1 GCA_029287435.1 Gammaproteobacteria bacterium | reverse complement strand
ATAAGAGACAGGCTCTGTCTTTACCTGGCATTGCTTGCGCTGTGACTCAAGCTGCTCTAGCGAAGCAACATCGAGCTCATAGCCGCGCTTGCGTAATTGTTCGGCAACAGACGAAATATCAGATCTGACCAGGCTTGGGTCTAACATGTTGGGTTACTCTGGTTTGAATTACTTTGGGTGTTCGTATGAAAAATTATTCTCAGGAATTTTCAGCGGCAAATGTTAGCACATGGCCAGGCTCGATCAGGTCACTGATTGCTTCCAGCGCTTGTTTGACATTCTCGTCTTCATCAAAAAATTCGATGATTACCGGAAGATCAAACGACATATCCAGTAATGTCGATGAATGTGTCTCTCCGGAACGGCCAAAACCGCTAACGCCACGAAATACAGTAACGCCTTTTACCTTGTGCTCATCATGCAAACGTTGAAATATTTTTTCATGCGCATGTTCGCCTTCAGTGACGTAAATGCGTGCAACAGTAACTTTCATAATTGACGACCTATGATGACACCTGCCCATACCGCAAGCAGGCAAACAACCACGCTCAGCACGATGTTTAACGAAGCGCGTGAAATATCACCTTGCTCGAGCAGTGCAAGTGTTTCCATGGAGAATGTCGAGAAGGTAGTAAATGAACCCAGCAAGCCTACGAGGATCGCTGCGCGCCATTCAGGATCGATAGTATATCTTTCCAGGAACAGGACGCTCAGCAAGCCCATTAACAATGATCCGGTTACATTTACAAACAATGTACCATAAGGGAATCCGCGCCCAAGCATGGAGTACACACTTAACGAGGCACCGTAGCGAAACACTGCACCAAACGCGCCGCCGATTGCTATAAGCACCAGTGCTTTCACAGGATCAGGCCTGTTCAGGCCAGCTCAACCCTGACACCTTCAGCCACTTCACTGTAATCAGACAACTGATCAAAGTTAAGGTAACGGTAGATGCTGTCAGACATGGTTTCGAATGCTTTCATGTGTTGCATGTATTCATCAACCGTTGGTATATAACCGAGCGTTGCGGTAATTGCGCTTAACTCTGCCGAGGCCAGGTATACATTCGCACCATTACCTAAACGATTTGGGAAATTACGCGTCGAGGTAGATAACACTGTTGCATTGTCAGCTACTCGCGCCTGGTTACCCATACACAATGAACAACCCGGTACCTCTGTGCGTGCACCGGCTTTACCGAAGATGCTGTAATGCCCTTCTTCCATTAACTGATGCTCGTCCATGCGTGTTGGCGGTACAATCCACATCCTGGTCGGTAAGCTGGTCACACCGTTAAGCACCTGGGCAGCAGCCCGGTAGTGACCAATATTGGTCATGCATGAACCAATGAAAACTTCATCGACTTTCTCGCCGGCAACTTCTGACAGCGGCTTGATATCATCAGGATCATTCGGGCAGGCAAGTAATGGTTCGGTAATTTCAGCGAGATCGATTTCAATGACCTCAGCGTATTCCGCATCCGCATCCGGTTCCAGTAGCTGCGGATCTTTCAGCCATTCTTCCATGGCATCAATTCGGCGCTGCAGTGTACGCTTGTCTTCATAGTCATTCGCAATCATCCACTTCAATAGCGTCATGTTCGAGTTCAGGTATTCGATGACTGGTTCTTTATCAAGACGAATTGTGCAGCCGTTCGCCGAACGTTCTGCAGAAGCATCAGATAGTTCGAATGCCTGCTCAACCTTCAGCTCCGGTAAACCTTCGATTTCAAGTACACGGCCGTTGAAGACGTTCTTCTTGCCTTTTTTCTCAACCGTGAGCAGTCCACGCTGGATAGCTACGTAAGGAATGGCGTTGACCAGGTCTCGCAGCGTCACCCCGGGCTGCATTTCACCTTTAAAACGCACCAGTACCGACTCGGGCATATCCAGTGGCATAACGCCCAGGGCCGCACCAAAAGCAACCAGGCCGGAACCGGCCGGGAAACTGATACCCAGCGGGAAGCGTGTATGTGAATCACCACCGGTACCTACCGTATCTGGCAGGATCATGCGATTCAGCCAGGAGTGAATGATGCCATCACCCGGGCGCAGGGCGACTCCACCGCGGGTTTGCATGAAATCCGGTAATTCATGCTGCAGTTTTACATCAACCGGTTTCGGGTACGCAGCGGTATGACAGAAGCTCTGCATCACCAGGTCCGCAGAAAAGCCAAGACAGGCCAGTTCTTTAAGCTCATCGCGAGTCATGGCACCCGTCGTATCCTGAGAACCCACGGTTGTCATCTTCGGCTCACAATAAGCACCAGGACGCACACCTTCTACGCCGCAGGCTTTGCCAACCATTTTCTGTGCCAGCGTATAACCCTTGCCAGTATCCTGCACCTCGGCAGGTTTCAGGAATATGTCGGATGGTGTTTCATTCAGGAATTCGCGCGCACGCCCGGTTAAACCGCGGCCGATGATCAGAGGAATACGCCCATTCGCACGGATCTCATCCGGCATGGTGGTTGGACGCAGATCGAAGCTGCACAGCTCATCGCCGGCTTCATTGAGTATCACGCCATCATACGGACGAATGCGGATAACATCACCCATTTCCATGCCATCAACATCACATTCGATGGGTAAGGCACCGGAATCTTCCGCTGTGTTGAAGAAAATCGGTGCAATCTTTCCACCGAGAACGACGCCACCTTCGCGCTTGTTAGGTACAAATGGAATATCGTTACCCATGTGCCACAGCACCGAGTTGATTGCGGATTTGCGTGAAGAACCGGTACCCACAACATCACCCACATAAGCAATCGGATGACCTTTTTTCTTGAGTTCTTCCAGTGTCTCCAGCGGTTTATCCATCTTGCTAACCAGCATGGATTTGGCATGCAATGGAATATCAGGACGGCTCCAGGCTTCTGTCGCCGGTGACAGATCATCCGTATTGGTCTCGCCCGGAACCTTGAAAACGGTGACGGTAATTTCTTCTGGCATCTCGGGCAGTGATGTAAACCACTCGGCATCGGCCCATGAACGAATTACACGTGCCGCGTGTGCATTATTATCGGCTTTTTCGGCAACGTCATGGAAAGCATCATAGATAAGACGGGTGTGTGATAACGCTTTGACAGCAGCTTCGGCAGTCGCATCATCATCGAGCAATTCGACCAGGGGCTGGATGTTGTAGCCACCGAGCATGGTACCAAGCAATTCAGTTGCACGGTTTCGGTCGATCAGGCCACAGTCTGCGTTGCCCCTGGCGACATCAGCCAGAAAAGCAGCTTTTACATAAGCGGCCTGGTCGACACCGGGTGGTACACGGTTAACCAGCAAACCGAGCAACATGTCTTCATCACCCGCGGGTGGGTTTTTGATGAGTTCCACCAGGTCGGCAACCTGCTGGGCATCCAGCGGCAACGGTGGCAGACCTTCTGCGGCGCGTTCTTCAACATGTTTGCGGTAAGCGTCAAGCACGTGTATTCCTCGGTTCTTCTATAAAGGGGTCGTATTATAGCTTTTGCGGCACAGGCAGACAAAAGCTGATTAACAAAAAAAGCCCGCGTAGCGGGCTTTTTCCAGATTGCGGACAGAAAAAATGCAGGTTTAGTTGTGCTTTTCCTTGTAATCCTCGATAGCTGCGTTGATAGCGTCTTCAGCGAGCACTGAGCAGTGAATTTTCACCGGAGGCAGTGCCAGTTCTTCGGCAATATCGGTATTCTTGATGGCCTTGGCCTCATCCAGTGTTTTACCCTTGACCCACTCGGTCAGCAGTGAACTGGAAGCAATGGCGCTACCACAACCATAGGTCTTGAACACTGCGTCTTCGATGACGCCTTCATTACTCACCTTGATCTGCAATTTCATCACGTCACCACAGGCAGGTGCACCAACCATGCCCGTACCTACATTCTCTTCATCCTTGCTGAATGCGCCAACATTTCTGGGGTTTTCGTAATGATCAAGTACTTTTTCGCTGTATGCCATGATGCCCTACCTTCTAGATGATGCCTTGAGAAATCGCTTCAGCCTGACGACGAGCCAGGATAAAACGGCCGTTCATTTTATCACGCTGCATTGAAAGTTCTGGTATTCCAGGTCTGTCAACGAACTGTGACAGCGTAATGCCACTTAAAAATTCATGCAGTCTGTTGCTGAGTTCAGTCCACAGTTCATGTGTTAAACAGGCGTCACCATTGTCACAATCGGCGCGACCGCCACAACGTGTAACATCAACACTCTCATCAACTGCGGTGATAATCTCACCGATACTGATTTCGTTTGCTGGTTTCGCCAGCCTGTAGCCACCGCCGGGGCCGCGCACACCTTTGACCAGACCACTTTTACGCAGCTTGGCGAACAGCTGTTCCAGGTAAGATAAAGAGATACCCTGGCACTGGGAGATATCCGCCAGAGTCACTGGTCCGGCTTTGTCATGGATGGCCAGATCCATCATTGCTGTAACACTGTAGCGGCCTTTGGTAGACAGTCGCATAATTGACCTCATAATTCCTGACTAAATTAGTAGGTTAAATTGTACAAATACCTAGTAAAACAGTCAAGTATTTACTGCGCGTGAAATAATAGCCTAAAAGGGATAGGTTCAAACTGGGGTAAAAGCAACAGAGAACTGTATTTTCTATATATTTTTCAGTTACTTATAATGTATAGAAGCAGTTCATGCCGGATGATTTGACCATGGATTCTGTTTTTAGGGGCCCGACAACATTTCCAGGCAAATCGGTTTTCTCCGGCAAATAAAACACAAACCTTGCCATGAGTGCCGTCAGGAAAAGATTGGCCCTGAAGAAGTCAGACAGAATTAACAGGCCAGAATTAGTGGTATAAAGACGCGCTGGCCAGCTCGCGGGTGTATGCCTGTTGCGGATTATCAAAGACATCTTCGACATCACCGGTTTCAACCACTTTACCTTCGCGCATAACAATAACCCGGTGTGACATGGCACGCACAACACGAAGATCGTGACTGATAAACAGATAACTTAACTGGTGTTTCACCTGCAGATCTGAAAGCAGCCCCAATACCTGCTTCTGTACAGACACATCAAGCGCACTGGTTGGCTCATCAAGCAGGATTACATCAGGTTCCAGAATAACGGTTCTTGCAACTGCAATACGCTGCCGTTGTCCACCAGAAAACTCATGGGGATATCGCCACAACGCACCTTCATCCAGTCCAACTTCGCGCAATGTTTCGATAATGCGTTGATCGCGTTGCTGCCGTGTCAACTCCGGAAAATGCAGCTTCAATCCCTCGCCCACAATCTGCTCAACTGTCATGCGTGGCGACAAGGATGCAAACGGGTCCTGAAAAACGATCTGGAAAGAACGCCTGAGTGGTCGCATCTGTTGCTCGCGGTATTCTGATATTTCCTGATCCTTGAAACGGATTTTCCCGGTTGAATCGACCAGGCGCAGCAATGCCAGCCCCAGTGTTGTTTTACCTGAACCGGATTCGCCCACTATGCCCAGCGTTTCTCCTTTCCTGAGTTCAAGATCGACATCATCAACAGCCCTGACTTCATCAACCTTGCGCTTGAAAAAGCCTTTACGTATCGGGAAATATACCTTTACGTTGTCTGCCTTGATGATTGCTTCATGCTTTGGAGTAATCTCTGCAATTCGTTTATCAGGCTCACTATCCAGCAGGTATTTTGTGTAGTCGTGCTGCGGCCGCTCAAGTAAAGTATCAGTCTCTGCCGATTCAACGATTCGTCCTTCATGCATGACACAAACACGATCGGCGAACTTGCGCACCAGGTTCAGGTCATGCGTAATAAGCAACACTGACATACCGGTATCTTTTTGCAGATCCTGAAGTAATTCCAGAATCTGTTGCTGTACGGTGACATCAAGCGCCGTGGTTGGCTCATCCGCGATAAGCAGTTCAGGACCACAGGCCAGTGCCATTGCTATCATCGCACGTTGACGTTGACCACCTGACAACATGTGCGGGAAGGCATCAACACGCTGATGCGGCTCCCTGATCCCGACCCTGTCGAGCAGATCAATCGCTATCTTTCGCGAAGCTTCCTTGCCGAGTTTTTTATGCAGCTGCAATGTTTCCTGTATCTGTACGCCGATTGGATACACGGGATTTAGTGAAGACATCGGCTCCTGGAAGATCATCGAAATATCCTGGCCGCGTACACTACGAATGGCATTCTCACTGACAGACAATAAATCCTGGTCATTGAAGATAACTTTTCCATCCGGATAAACAACCTGCTTCGGATCATGCAGGCGCAGCATCGAAAGCGCTGTAACCGACTTACCGGAGCCGGATTCTCCGACAATGGCGACGTTCTCGGAATGACCAATATCAAAACTGACGCCACGCACCGCTTCGATGTCACCACCCTGCGTCTTGAAAGTAACATTCAGATCCTTAACCTGGATTAGTTTTTCAGCCATATCAGTTCTTCCTTGTGTCCATGGCTTCACGCAGAGCTTCACCAATAAATATCAATAGCATCAGGGTACCAACCAGCACGATAAACGTGCTCAGCGACAGCCACCAGGCTTCAATATTTTCCTTACCCTGGGAAAGCAGTTCACCAAGACTGGGCGTGGTTGGCGGCACACCGAGACCAAGAAAATCCAGGCTGGTTAAGGCCAGAATTGAACCACTAATTCGAAACGGCAGGAACGTGATCACCGGTGTCAAACTGTTTGGTAGCAGGTGATGACGCATGATCGCAACATCTGACAATCCCATTGCGCGTGCCGCGCGCACATAATCCATGTTACGCCCGCGTAGAAATTCCGCGCGCACGTAATCTGATAACCCCATCCAGCCAAACAATGACAATAGAATAATCAATAACCAGATACTGGGCTGAAAGATTGAAGCAAAAATAATCAGCAGGTAAAGCTCTGGCATCGATGACCATACCTCGATCAAACGCTGCATGATTAAATCCAGTCTGCCTGAAAAATAGCCCTGGATTGCGCCCGCAAAAATACCAACAACAACGCCTATTGCGGTCAGCGCAAATGCAAACAGTACAGACAGGCGAAAACCGTAAACCAGGCGAGCAAATACATCCCGACCACGATCATCCGTGCCCAGCCAGTTATTTGACGTCGGGTGCGCCGGGTTAGGTAACTCAGAGGTAAAATTAATCGTGTTGTAACTATAAGGAACTAGTGGATCTATGGCCCAGTTGCTGCCTGCAGTAATCAGGTCCCTGACGTAAGGATCCGAGTAATCCGCTTCCGTTTCAAAATCCCCACCAAAAGTAGTTTCCGGGTACATCTTGATAAAAGGAAAATACAGCTCATCGTTATAACTGACGATCAGCGGCTTGTCGTTAAACAGCAACTCTGCAAACAGGCTGAGTACAAACAGTATCAGGAAAACCCACAAGCTGATGTAGCCACGCCTGTTGGCCTTGAACCGCATCCAGGAGCGTTGTCCGGGTGACAGATGTACGCCATTGATGCCATTGCTTGCATTCATGGATCAGTCAACCGATTCAAAGTGTATGCGCGGATCAATCAGCACATAACTGATATCTGCCATCAGCTTTGCAAACAAGCCGAGCAAGGTGAAAAGATACAGTGTTCCCAACACGACCGGATAGTCACGCTTGAGCACTGACTCGTAAGACAACAAACCCAGCCCATCCAGGGTAAAGATGGTCTCAATCAGCAGACTGCCGGTAAAGAAGGCGCCAATAAAAGCTGCAGGAAAGCCGGTAACCAGCGGTATGATTGCGTTACGGAATACATGGCCATAGAGCACCCTGTTTTCAGTCACGCCTTTTGCACGCGCTGTGAGTACATACTGCTTGCGAATTTCTTCGATGAAGCTGTTTTTAGTCAGCATTGTCATCACCGCAAAACTGCCAATCACCGAGGCAGTAATTGGCAATACCATGTGCCACAGGTAATCGAGAATCTTGTCGTACCAGGGCAGTGTATCCCAGTGATCCGAAACAATGCCGCGCAAAGGGAAGATATCGAAGAAGCTGCCGCCACCAAAAAGAACAATCATGGCAATACCGAGCACGAAACCCGGTATTGAGTAACCAATCAGTATCAGTGTGCTGGTGACAACATCGAAGGTAGTACCATCTCTGACAGCCTTGGCGATACCCAGGGGTATACAGGTCAAATAAACAATGAAGAAGGTCCACATTCCAAGACTGATCGAAACAGGTAGCTTGTCGATAATCAGCTCGATGACCGACTTGTTGTGAAAATAACTTTCACCAAATTCAAACGTTAGATAATTTTTCATCATGCTGATGAAACGCTCATGCACGGGTTTATCAAAACCGTACAATGCATTGATTTCAGCGATCTGCTCGGGATCGAGGCCGTGGGCCCCACGATACAGGCCACTGGTTCCGGCGCTGGCCTCACCAGTGCCTGACTTGCCTTCCAGTTGGCTCACCAGCTGTTCAACAGGACCGCCAGGAACGAACTGGGTAACAGCAAACGTGATCAGCATGACACCGAACAGTGTTGGTATCATCAATAACAGTCGTTTCGATATATAGGCAAACATCTAGATATCCGCCTCTTTCGCCGACCAGGTTTTGAGCAGCCATGAAATGGGTTCGTAATAGAGCGGAAGTGTTTCGGGAATGTTGAATTTGTCGCGATAGGCGACGCGGTGTGTGTTGATGTACCAGTTAGGTACCAGGTATTCACCGTGCAACATCACCCGGTCAAGCGCATGAGCTGCCACCACCAGTTCATGTCGGTCTTCGGCATTAATGATTTTTTCAATGAGTTCATCAACAACCGGATCATTAATACCCGGCAGGTTTCGCGAGCCTTTCATTTCAGCGGATTGCATGGAGAACATGTTGTTGAGTTCATTGCCCGGCGAGGTCGACAAGGGATAGCTGGTGACGACCATATCAAAATCAAACGTGTCCAGTCGACGCTTATACAGCGATAAATCAACGACACGGTAGCGCATTTCGATACCGAGCTTCTTCAGGTTATGTGTATAAGGCGCGAAAATGCGATCAAAGCCTTTCTGTACCAGCATCACATCGATCTCAAACGGCTCACCTGCTGCATTTTTTAAAACACCATCCTGAATGGTCCAGCCTGCTTCGGCGAGTAAATCCCGTGCCTGTAACAGATTATGTCGCAGGCTATGCGGCGCCACTGTTGTTGGCGGTTGCCATACCCGGTTAAAGACCGAAGCCGGCAACTGCTCCCGGTACTGCTCAAGCAACTCGAGCTCTTCGCCCTCGGGCAAGCCGCTGGAAGCAAGTTCGCTGTTACTAAAATAGGAATAGCAACGCTCGTACTGGTTGTAGAACAGCTGGTTGTTTGACCACTCGAAATTGAACGCGAGTGACAAGGCCTGGCGTACACGAATATCCTTGAACTTGTCGCGCCGGGTATTGATGGCAAAACCCTGCATACCTGCACTGTTACTGTGTGGAAACTCCGTTTTCAGTATCTCACCCGATTCGTACTTGGGCCCTGTATGCGCGCGCGCCCAGCGCTTGGAGTGATTTTCATAAAAGAAATCAAACTCGCCGGCCTTGAATGCCTCCAGCCCGATTTCCGAATCCTTGTAATAGGTATATTTCACCCGGTCAAAGTTATACATGCCCTGCCTGACCGGCAGGTCTTTTGCCCAATAGTCAGGATTTCGACGATAACGTATGTACTTACCACGTTCGTAACTATCGACAATGTAGGGGCCGGAACTGATTGGCGGCACATCGTCCACCTCGTCAAATGCCTTTCCATCGAGCCAGTCCCTGGAAAAAATAGGAATTTCACCCACGATCATATGCAGTTCGCGGTTCCTGTTTTTGAAATGAAACCGTACCGTTAGTGGATCAATAACTTCGGCCGATTCGATATCGCCGTAGTAGACGCGAAACTGTGGATGAGCAGCCTTGCTCATTAAAATATCGAATGAGAATTTAACGTCTTCTGCTGTCACCGGTTTGCCATTTGAAAAACGTGCCGCCGGATTGATATGGTAGGTTGCAGACAGACCGTCTTCGGCCAGGTAAAAATCTTCAGCGATCAGGCCGTACATACTGAACGGCTCGTCCAGGCTCTTCTCCAGTAAACTTTCGAAAACCAGCGAACCCAGGCCTTCAGCCGAGATGCCCTTGAGCAGGTAAGGATTCAGGCTGTCGAAAGTACCGAGACCATAGAGAACAATCTCACCGCCCTTTTCTGCATCGGGTGAAACGTAGTCGAAGTGTGAGAAATCGGCAGGGTATTTTGGCTCATAGCCCATGCCCATCGCAGGGACGGCATGAACTTCGGCCACCTGAAGCAGAAAGACGAATATGAGAAATAAATTTTGAAATAAAACGCGTAACCAGCGCTGCATGATTTTTATTGTTGCGTTTCGCTGTATAATCCGCCTAACATTAGGCCGTCCAAGTTTACAGCACTTTTAATTGGGGAGTAACAGATATGGGCTTTATGACCGGCAAACGCGCACTGATATTCGGTGTTGCGAGTAATCGATCAATCGCATGGGGCATTGCCAAAGCCATGCACCGCGAAGGTGCTGATCTGGCATTCACCTATATGGGTGACCGTCTACGTGAACGCGTGGAAAAACTTGCTGGCGAATGTGACTCGGATATCGTGATTCCCTGTAATGTAGAAGATGATACGCAGATTGAAGCCGTATTCGAGCACCTCGATGACTACTGGGACTCGGTTGATGTCATCATTCACTCCGTCGCATTCGCGCCTAAAGAGATGCTCGAAGGCGATTACCTGGATAACCTGACCCGTGAAGGCTTTAACCAGGCACATGATATCAGCTCCTACTCCCTGGCAGCGATTGCCAAGGCCGGACGCCACATGATGCAAAATCGTGAAGACGCCTCCATTCTGACCCTGAGTTACCTGGGTGCTGTTCGTGCATTCCCCGGTTATAACGTGATGGGACTGGCCAAGGCCAGTCTCGAAGCCAACGTACGCTACCTGGCTCATTCGCTCGGCCCGGAAGGTATCCGCGTAAACGCGATCTCCGCGGGCCCCATTAAAACGCTGGCCGCCAAGGGGATTTCCGGTTTCCACAAGATCCTGGATCACGTTGAACAGAGTGCGCCCCTGCATCGCAACGTCACCATTGAAGAAGTTGGCGACACAGCTGCATTCCTGTGCTCAAACCTGGCCAGTGGAATTACCGGTGAAGTTATCTACGTTGACGCCGGCTATCACACTGCCGGTTTGATGGGTAACGAAAAAGAGTAATTACAAATCAACAGTTGCAAGTTGTAAGCTTTATTAAACTTACAACTTGCAACTAACGCTTTTAAGCTGCCAGGTTAGTCTTTTCGCCTTCAAGGCGCGCAATCGTCACCGCTGCCACCGAGTCACTGAACACATTGACCGCCGTGCGGCACATATCCAGCACCCTGTCGACAACCAGAATCAGGCCTATCGCTTCAACTGGCAGGCCGATGGCTGCAAGAATGATGGTGATGGCGACCAGGCTGGCGGATGGTATACCGGCGACACCGATTGAAGTCAGTAACGCAATCAGCACGATCGTGAACTGGGTCGTAAAGTCGAGCGACAGGCCGTAAGCCTGGGCAATAAACATGGCCGCCACGCATTCGTACAACGCTGTTCCATCCATATTGACTGTAGCGCCAAGCGGCAAGGTAAAACCACTCACCTTGTTTGATACCCCGGCACGCTCTTCAACGCATTCCATGGTCAATGGCAGCGTTGCCGATGACGAACTGGTCGAAAATGCGGTCAACAATGCCGGCATCATTGCCTTGTAGTGCTCGAACGGCTGAACGCGTGCAACGAACTTCAGAATTAACGGCATCACCACGAAAAGATGTAACACAAGCGCTGACAATACCGTGATAAAGAAGAAAGCCAGTGGCTCGAATGCTTCCAGCCCTGACATAAGAATCACTTTGGCGACCAGCGCAAACACACCATAAGGTGCAAACATCATCACCCAGTTAGTCATCTGCATCATGACATCGAGCAGTCCGCTCCAGAAATTCTTTAAGGTGTCACCCGGCTGTCCTTTTACCCGGGAGATAAAAAAACCAAACAACAGGCTGAAGAAAATCAGTCCAAGCATCTGCCCTTCTGCTGCTGCCGTGACAATATTGGCAGGTACCATGCGGATGAACACTTCAGCGATGTCTCCGGTACCCCTACCTTCAACTTTCTCCATTACCTGGTCTGTATCAGATGACAGACCAATGATGCTTTTTACCGGTTCGCCATCCTCACCGATACCTGGTTGCAGCATATTCACGACCATCAAGCCAAGTAGAATCGCGATCAAACTCGTGGTTGCATAGTAAAGCAGGGTTTTGTAGCCAAGACGGCCCAGGGTTTCCGGCTGTATCTCCATCATGCCAACGATGATCGAAGACATGATCAATGGCACGATCAGCATTTTCAAGGCATTGAGAAACAAGGTGCCGAAAAAAGCGAGAACGGATACGAGCGAAACACCAAACACAGTTGTTTCTGGATTAGCCGCAACACCGGTAAGCACCGCAAATATCAGTGCGATAAAAATTTGCCAGTGCAATGCTAAGCGAAACATGTGGAATTTCCCTGTTTGCGTTTCAATTGTGTCAGCTGATTACTGGAGTACCGCCGAGTTACGTTCAATCTCAGCCGCATCCTGTAGCGAGGTCAAGGCAAATCCAAACTCGGCGGATGCCACGTCGGATTTACGTTGCTGTTTAACCCTGTTCAGGCTGTCTTCAGCTATATCAACCGGTGTATGCACCTTGTCGAGCACGACAAGAGCTACATCGCCGCTGGCTAAATTAACATTTTCAACCGAGACAACACCTGACGCCGGATCAGGCATGCTGAACACGGCCCGTACGACCTCAGCTCCAGGCTCTCCAGTCTGCTGGCGCTTGATACCTGTATACATTTGAACATTCCATCCTTCATCCACTACGGACTCCAGGCTTGCACCACTGGCGACCTTGTCTTTGGCCTGTTGTGCTGCTGCCATAGTGTTTTCGTAGGCGCGCTTAAGCTCAATGATACTGCGTATGTTTGACTCGACCTCACTCAATGGCTGTCTTGATGCAGGCTCATTTTTCAGCACGCGAAGCACCACAACATGATCAGGAGCAATTTCGATGATGTCACTGTTCGAACCACCTTCAAGTACCGAAGCGGAGAATGCGGCTTCGCGGAACCTGGCATTAGCAGCAATACCTTCACCGTTATGACGCGTAAACATCGCTGTTTGTTTCACCGGAATACTTAACACATCAACAACTGCATCCAGACTGTCAGGGTTTTCGTAGGCTGTCACCGCGAGGTTTTCTGATACATCATAGAAAACACTGCTTATCACCTCCTGTTTCAGCTCCTGCTCCAGTTCAGCCCGCTTTTGTTCGAAAGAAGCGAACTCGGGAGCACGTACATCGTCGAGTCTGATCAGGTGCAAACCAAATTGTGTTTCTACAATACCGCTGACTTCACCCTTGTTTAAGGCAAACAGTGCATCTTCGAAAGGTTTGACCATCTGCCCCCGGGCTACCCAGTCAAGGTCACCACCCTGAGTTGCTGAACCAGGGTCTTCCGAATTATCTCGAGCCAGATCCTCAAACGCTTCACCCGCTTCCAGTTTCTTTTGCAATTCCTGCATACGCGCAATAACGACATCCTTGCTTTTGTCTTCCGCTGTTCCTGTTGTCAACAAAATATGCGATGCACGACGTTCTTCGGTGTTTATGGCATTTGACTTGTACAGGTTGTACATATCTTCAACACGGCCTTCATCAATCGCGATATCATTTTCAAGGTCCGCCGCTTTAAGTTCTACATATTCGACACTGACTTTGGCCTCGGTCATGAAGCGACCAGAATTTGTTTCATAGTATTCCTTGATGTCTTCTTCGCTGACTGCGGCATCATCCTTATGTGCATCGATGCTGAATATTGCCATGCTGATGTCGCGCGTTTGCTGATCAACGGCTGCCAGTTGTTTAGCTTCATCATTAGTCACTAAAGAAGACGCCATAATAGCGTTGCGCTTCTGCAGCACACGAAGGTCCTGTTTCAGACTCGATTCATACTGACTCACAGAAAGACTTTCTGAAGCAAGGTAACTTCCAAACAGATCACGATCGAATACACCATCACGGTTAAATATCTGTTTGATACTGTCTTTCAACTGGGTTGAAGAAATTCTGTAACCCGATGAGTAGGTTCCATCCTGTAACAGGGCTGAATTGATCATCTGATCCAGAACCTGTTGCTTGATCTGCTGATTGGAGATCGGCAGGTTTTTGCCGTATTGCTGATTCAGCCTGGAGAGTTGTACTGCGTAATTTCTTTCGAATTGATAAACAGGGATCTCTTCGCCATTAACGATGGCTGCAAAGTCCTTGCCACCGCCACCAAGATAGGACTCGATTCCCCAGAAGGCGAATGGAATGGTAATAAGGATAATAACCAGGCCGCCCAACCAGCCTTTAATACGATCGTTAATAGCCTGCAGCATGATTCAGGTGTCTCTACGTTTGGATTTGAAAACGAATTTTACTAGAAAGATACCAGCGAAAACCACATGAGCCCGACAGGAAGTTAAACTCATGTGGTTTGCTGAATGATATATAGTGGCGGAGCGGACGGGACTCGAACCCGCGACCCCCGGCGTGACAGGCCGGTATTCTAACCAGCTGAACTACCGCTCCATATTGGTGGGTGCTGAGGGGATCGAACCCCCGACATTCGCCTTGTAAGGGCGACGCTCTACCAGCTGAGCTAAGCACCCCTACTGAAAGAGCGCGCTAGTTTACGGTATCTTTCAGCGCTTTGCCAGGCTTAAATGCAGGTACATTTGCTGCCGCAATCTGGATTTCTGCGCCTGTTTGTGGGTTACGGCCAGTGCGAGCTGCACGCTGACGAACCAAAAAAGTACCAAAGCCAACAACACTGACCTGATCGCCGGATTTCAGTGCATTTGAGATAGCACCAATAACAGCATCGAGTGCACGTGCGGAGTCAGCTTTAGACAAATCTGCTGCGTCAGCAACAGCGTCAACCAGTTCGGATTTATTCATTGATAGTATCTCCCATGAGGTGTTGTAAATCGTTATTATTTTGTATCACTTGAAAATCAGGCAGCAAAAACACTGTAGATGTAAAAGGCTGTGTTTTTATACCGTCAGCAACGCGTTATGTCAATGATTACGTATAAAAAAACTGCTATTTTGCCGGGGAAAATCGTGATTCAGTAATAACAAAACACATGCAATAGTGTGTGCTATTGCATGTGTTCGTTATGTAATACTAATTATTAGTGATGTCGAAGGCCATCCCTGTTCTTTTTGCCTTTGCCCTGATTACTTGCTTTTCTGTCACTTGCCGACTTTTCTTCAAGTGGAGTCGGCAATTCGAGTAATGCGAGCTCAAGCACCTGGTCAATCCAGCGAACCGGTTGGATGTCCAGTTTAGCCATAATATTCTTCGGCATTTCAACCAGGTCTTTCCTGTTCTCCTCCGGAATCAGAACCGTCTTGATTCCAGCCCGGTGGGCAGCCAGTAATTTTTCCTTCAAGCCGCCTATCGGAAGCACTTCACCGCGTAGAGTAATTTCACCAGTCATGGCGACATTGGCATGAACAGGTATACCGGTTAATACGGATGCGATCGCGGTACACATCCCGATACCAGCGCTTGGACCGTCTTTGGGTGTAGCACCTTCAGGTACATGTATATGAATATCTATATCATCCTGAAAATCCGGCTCAAGACCCAGTGTAGCTGAACGGCTACGCATAACTGTCATTGCCGCCTGGATAGACTCCTGCATGACATCACCCAGTTGGCCGGTAAAAGACAGTTTGCCTTTACCTGGCATAACGGCTGATTCAATGGTAAGTAACTCACCACCGACTTCTGTCCAGGCAAGGCCGTTTACCAGGCCAACCTGATCATTTTCTTCAGCCTCACCGTAACGGAAGCGATGAACACCAAGGTATTTGTCCAGATTACGAGAGGTTACCGAGGTCGCTTTTTCTGTTGGCTTGAGTACAGCATTCTTCACAACCTTGCGACAAATTTTGGCGATTTCGCGTTCCAGGCTTCGCACACCGGCTTCACGTGTATACAGACGCACAATATCATGCAGAGCTGAATCACTGACCTGTAACTCGTTATCTTTCAGGCCGTTGTTTTCCATCTGTTTTGGCAACAGATAGTTACGCGCAATAGCGACTTTCTCGTCCTCGGTATAACCCGGCAAACGAATGACTTCCATGCGATCAAGCAGCGGCGCCGGAATGTTCATGCTGTTGGCAGTAGCGACAAACATGACATCGGATAAATCGAAATCCACTTCGAGGTAATGATCAGCAAAGGTGTGGTTCTGTTCCGGATCGAGCACTTCAAGCCTGTCTCTTATACACATCTGACGCTGCCGACGACTTCGCCGTAGTGTTGTTGTCGGTGGTGGGGGGAGCATTTTAAAGGGGGGGGGGGGGGGGGGGGGGGGGGGGGGGGGGGGGGGGGGGGGGG
>JARFRD010000150.1 GCA_029287435.1 Gammaproteobacteria bacterium | reverse complement strand
CCCCCCCCCCCCCCCCACTCCCACCCACCCCCCCCCACCCACACCCACACTCTCCATTGATCGTCGGCAGCGTCAGATGTGTATAAGAGACAGGCATGGTACTACGCATTAACCAAAGGCAAGCTGGTAACAGAAGAGCTTGGCGAAGAAGACGCCAAAGCTATAACCGATCGTATCAAGGCGGAACCTTTAACTGCGGCGATTACAATCCCGTTTGCTGCGGGCATGTGGATGTGGGAGCTGTCATGGTTTGTCTATCCATTTGTGGTTTACCTGTATACACGAAGTAAACGAGCCAAATCCAGATCGGCGTAATCAGCGCCAGTAACTATGTTTATCGCAAAAAACTTTTCAGAGTTTAAATACCTGTTCGCAGAATCGCTGCGCGCTATGCTGTCACCAAAAGAACCGGGTGCGCTGATACTCGTGCTGGCAAACAGCTTGCAGGATGAAGAGCTGAGAAACCAGTTGAATGTTGATGTTCAGGTGACATTCGACGAGATCAAAAAGAATATCGACAAAAATATTATTACGCCAACCGACGACGACATGGCTGTACTCAAGGCGCTGGATGAATTTGGTATTGGATCATTGTGCTGCTGGGAAACAAAGAGCGTCAATGGCTGGGAGATGATTTTTAATCCGGTCAGGTCTTTACGGCCAGCGCGTGCATCGGCTGAAAAAATAGAAGTTATTAACCGGGCTTTCAATGATCAACTGTTTAATTTTAACAAGCCATTCCTTTCGCCTGAAATACTGTGGGAAGACGTGTGGGAAGATGTACAGATGCGAGTGCTTTACAACAAGTTCCCATTTGCGCCTTACCACCTGATCATAGTGCCTGAGCCAGAGCAACAATATGCGCAGTACCTGAGCTTTGAGCATCATGAAATGATCTGGGAGCTGGTACAGGAGCAGCATGATGTGTTCCATGGCTTTGGTGCCGGCTATAACAGTATGGGTGCCTGTGCCTCAGTCAATCACCTGCATTTTCAGGGATTCATTCGCAAACAACGGCTGCCTGTGGAGGAACATCACTGGCATCATAATGGTGGTAGTGAAGCATACCCGATGCATTGCATGCGCTTTTCATCGGCTGATGATAGCTGGAAATTGATCCAGCAATACCACAAGCAAAATCAGCCTTACAATATTCTGTACCGCAATGATCGTTGTTATGTATTCCCGCGAATACCACAGGGTACACCGACAGTGCTGCCAATGGTGCAGGGTGCTGGCTGGATTGAAGAATGTGGCGTGTTTAATGTATCTGACCGCTCTGAATTACAGTCAACCACAGCCTACGACCTTACGAACTGCCTGAAGTCATTATCGGTTGAGTAATTTACAGGGTGATGTATTCACCGTTTTTTATAGTGTCGATCGTCCAGCTGCCCACGCGATAACGTATCAGGCGTAAGGTCGGAAAGTTAACCGCCGCAGTCATGCGCCGCACCTGCCGGTTACGGCCTTCACGTATCTTGAGTTCAATCCAGCAAGTCGGGATATTCTTGCGTTCACGAATCGGCGGGTCTCGTGGCCACAGGTTTTCCGGCTGATCAATTCGTTGCGCTTTGGCTGGCAGCGTTATGCCATCCTTTAACTCAACGCCATCACGTAATTGTTGCAGCGCTTCATCACTGATCTCATTTTCAACCTGCACCCAGTACACCTTGTCCATTTTGTTTTTCGGATCGGTGATCTTGTGCTGCAACTTGCCGTCGTCGGTTAACACCACCAGACCTTCGCTGTCGCGGTCGAGGCGACCGGCGGGATAGACGTCTTTATCATTTATATAATCAGCCAGTGTTGCACGGCCTTGTTTGTCGGTGAACTGGCAGAGGACGTTGTAGGGTTTATTGAAGAGGATTATTTTGGACATTGATTTGGGTTTGGTTTGTATGTGCTAATTATAATCTTGATTTCAAAGGACTTAGTGTTTTTGTCTTTGTTTAAGCCCTGCATTTCGCCTTGCTGGCGAGGTTTTTGTTTATTCTTGATTTGAGCATCATGTGTTTTTAAGCCTTGGTTTCGCCCCTTGCTGGTGCGAGTTACCTTTTTTGTACGCCCAAAAAACGTAACCCAAAAAATGCGCCCCGACCAGTTCACCCTTCGGGTGCCCGAGCAGCGGGGAGTTGCCAACGGGTCGGTTCGACGCGCGTCCGTGCGCGACGAACCTCAATTCGCCGTCCGTGGCGAATTGACCCTACCAACTCCCCGCTGCTCGGTGAACTGGAGGGGGAATGGTTACGAGTTTCAGTCTTGTTGCACTACTCGTCGAATAAAGATGCATTGGTGTAGAAACCTGTCCCCCTTGCAGGCTGCCGAGGAGCGCCGGGGGCGTTGGGTGAATTGGGCAGGACGCCCAATTCAGGCTTGTGCGCCTGGACGGCGCATCAAGCCGACCCATAAGCACACAAGTGACGAGGGAACCCGCAGGGCAGCCAGCTTCGGGGTGCCCTTTCTTTTGGTTACTTTTCTTTGGGCAAGCAAAGAAAAGTCACTCGCCAGCAAGGCGAAATGCAGGGTTGGGAGAAAATATACTGAAGAATCTAGATTGACGTTATTAGAAGAACGAGGCATTTCTCCAGTAAGGAGCGAAACCAATGTCGAAAAACACACACTGCAAAAATCAAGAACAAAAAAACACCAGAAATAAAAAAGGCCACCCAAAGGTGGCCTTTTTAAATCATTAAGACAAGTAATAAAACTTAAACGCGTCCCATTGCTCCAAAGCTCTTGATAAACGGACCAGCCATACGCGGGTCAGAGATCATGGCTTTGAAGTCGCCGGTTTTAAATTTAAGTTTACCTGTTGAGAAAGCCAGGCCCAGGCCGGTCATGCCGATTTCTTTAGCCAGCCACTTGTTCCAGTTTTTCTCGTCAGCGCGCATGTCCCAGTTCAACTCGCGGCCGTCATAGGCGCCAGCATCAACAACTTCACCATTTTCTACAGCAATAAAGCCTGCGCATGTGTCATCACCAGGAAAACCGTAACCAATAACCGAGCTGAAATTAATTTTCGCCAGTGCGTCTTTCAATGCAGGTTCTGCATTCCACTGTTCCTGGAAACCCTTCATCCAGGCATCATCAAATAAAGCCATGTAAACCTCCAAAAATATTATTCTGCCGGGCACGGGGTGCCCTTATCGTGTGTGACCAAGTGTATTGATCAGTCAAATCTATATGCGATGTAAGTGTTTGTTATTAGTTGTTATGTGCTTACCGTATATAGCCGGCGGGATACTAGCACACAAAAATCTATATCGGAAGGGATAGGCAGCGGCGGCTGTATCTATTTCAGTTCCATGGCCATCGCGTTGATATTATTGCGTTGTAGTAACTTCATGTTTTCATTGAGTTCACGGCGATTATCAACAGGGCCGATACGCACCCGGTGCCAGCGCTCGCTATTAATCGAGACCTGGTTGATGCTGGCTTCAAGTCCCAGCAGTGCCACCGTGGCCTTGAGCTTTTCTGCATCCGGCTTACTGCGGAATGAACCAACCTGAAGTATGTACTGTTTACCGCTTTCCGGGGGGCTACTACTTGCCGTTGTCCCAGGTTTTTGTTCCGGCGGGCGTGTCTCCTCCTCGGGAATCAGCACTTCGAGTTCGGGCAGAATTGTATAGAAGTTAAACTTCGGCTCCTGCTTTGGCTGAGCAGTTTCTTCCGGCTTCTTTTTAGCCGAGCTGTCAGCTGACTTGTGTTTGATTTTTGCAAGTTCAGTTTTAACAGCATCGCCGAAACTGACTTCGGATGCCGGTTGTTTATCGAGGTAGATAAGAAAAGCCACAAACAGGCCGATGCTCAGGCCACCCAGCAACCAGATGAAACCGGGTAGTTGTTTCTTCTTCTTACGGTGCACGCGAGATTTGTAATCAGCCGGCATGGTGCTACATACTCTCCGGTGCGCTGACACCGAGCAGATTCAGGCCGTTGTGTATGACCTGTCGAGCTGCAGAAATCAGGTTCAGTCGTGCATTACGTACGGTTTCGTCTTCGACGATGAACTGGTGTGCGTTGTAATAGGTGTGAAACAGGTTGGCCAGTTCGCGTAAATAGTGCACCAGGGTATGCGGCTCGGCATTGATTGCGGCCTTCTCAACCAATTCCGGGTATTTTGCCAGCATGGTTGTAAGTTCGGTTTCATGACTTTCGGTGAGGCATTCCAGGTTGTTATTGCCGGCTTCAATATCGTGCGCATGACCTTTTTCTTCCAGCTGGCGCAGCACACTGCATACACGCGCATGTGCATACTGGATGTAATACACCGGGTTGTCATTGCTCTGTGACTTCGCCAGGTCAAGGTCAAAGTCCATGTGCTGCTCACACTTGCGCATCACGTAGAAAAAACGCGCGGCATCATTGCCGACTTCTTCACGCAGTTCACGCAAGGTTACGAACGAGCCGGAGCGAGTCGACATCTGCACGCGCTCACCACTGCGGTAGAGATTGGCAAACTGAACCAGCAGGATCTCGAGCTTGTTTTCGTCTTCACCGAGCGCATTAATTGCCGCTTTTACCCGTGGTACGTAACCGTGATGATCAGCGCCCCAGATATTGATCACGCGCTGGAAACCACGGTCGAACTTGTCCATGTGGTAGGCAATATCGGAAGCAAAGTAGGTGGCCTGGCCATTGTCACGAATGATCACGCGGTCCTTTTCATCACCGAAATCGGTTGAGCGGAACCAGAGTGCACCCTTGTCCTCGTAAATATGACCGGCGTCTTTTAACTGGTTTACGGCTTTGTCGATCAGCTTGCGTTCAGCAAGCGTTTGTTCCGAATACCAGACATCGTAGTGCACGCCGAATTCCTCGAGGTCCTCGCTAATATCGGCAAGGATGGCATCCAGCCCGGCTTCAAACACAAGTCGGTAATCGTTATCGCCGAGCAGCGATTTCGCACGATCGATTAATGCATCGATATGTGCTTCCTTGTCACCGCCGTCGGGTTCGTCAGCTGGAATACCGTCCATGATGTGACGCGTATCATGCATGAAAGCATAGCCGTACTTATCGGCCAGCTCGGCCGCGATGTCGCGAATATAATCACCCTTGTAGCCATTAACCGGGAACGGAATATCGGCATCGAGGTGCTGCAGGTAACGCAGCCAGACACTGGCGGCAAGAATATTCATCTGTCGGCCGGCATCGTTGACGTAATATTCACAATCGACATCAAAACCGGCAGCGCGCATTAACGAAGCAACAGTAGCGCCATAAGCAGCGCCGCGGCCATGACCTACATGCAAAGGCCCGGTGGGATTAGCCGAGACAAACTCGATCTGGACTTTCTCACCCTTGCCCACCTCGCTGATGCCGAAGCGGTCACCGCGATCAAGAATAGTGCGAATCACATCCAGCACGGTCTGCTGGTGGATGAAGAAATTGATAAAGCCTGGTCCGGCGATTTCGACTTTGGTGACATGATCGCTTTGCGGCAGCGCATCGATCAGTGCTTGCGCAAGTTCGCGCGGATTCTTGCCGGCAGGCTTGGCCAGCATCAGCGCGATATTACTGGCGAAGTCACCATGGGCAGCATCGCGGGTACGGGTAACCTGGATATTTGGCGTCAGCGTGCTTTCGAGCACGTCTTGCTGCTGCAGAGAGTTAACGGCCTGGCTGATCAGGTCTTCAATCGAGTCTTTCAACGTAGTGATAACTTTGTGTAAACAGGAGCGGGATTTTACACGCTTACGGCGGGGAATAGGTATCAATTAGGGCCGATATTCTGGCCAGCTGTTCGAGCCTAGTAGGTATCGTATGGATCGACATCCAGTGACCAGCGAACCTTGTTACCGGCTTTGAGTTTTACCAGCGACTGTATCCAGGGTTGCAGGGCGGCATGCAGGTATTTTCGTTCTGTGGCCTGCAGCATCAACTGCAGGCGGTAACGCCCGGCACGTCTTTCCATCGGCGCAGGTACCGGGCCGAAAACGTCTACACCCTGAATAGCAATAGCATCGAGCTGTTCGCGTGCCGCCTGCATGAAAGCCGTGCCGTCTTCCACCTTGACCGATTCGCAGCGCAGCAGAGCGAGGTGTCGAAACGGTGGGAAGCCGGCGAGCTTGCGCTCTTCGAGCGCCGCATGGGCAAAGCCGCCGTAACCTTGATGCAACAGCGTCTGCAGCAAGGGATGATCAGGATGATGTGTCTGGATCAGTACTTCGCCGGGTTTTTCGGCGCGGCCTGCTCGACCTGCCACCTGGGTAATCAGCTGGGCCAGGTGTTCGGCAGCGCGGAAATCACCACTGTATAAACCCTGATCGGTATCGAGAATGCCGACCAGGGTGACATTCGGGAAGTCATGACCTTTTGCCAGCATCTGGGTGCCAATCAGGATGCGTGCCTGGCCACTGCGTGCATTCTCGAGCTTGGTGTGCAGTGCACCTTTGCGTCGCGTGGTGTCCCGGTCAATACGTTCGATCGCAGTGTCAGGATAAATGTCATGCAACAACTGCTCGATGCGTTCTGTACCGTAACCGATCGAAACCAGTTCATGACTACCGCAATCGCCACAACTCTGCGGAGCCGCGGCTTCTGCGCCGCAATGGTGACAGCGCAGTAACTGTTTGCCTTTGTGAAACGTCATATGCGCGTCGCAACGACGGCATGCCGTTGTCCAGCCGCAGTCATGGCACATCAATAACGGAGAAAAGCCGCGGCGGTTCAGAAACAGCAGCACCTGTCCGTCATTATTGATGTGCCTGTCAATCGCCTGTAATAGTCTCGGTGACAGGCCTTCCTGCAGTTTCTGTTTACACAGGTCGAGTAATTCGATACGGGGTTCTGATTGCGCGCGTGCGCGTTGTTTCAGCGTGTGCAGCTGGTAACGTTCACGTTCAGTGTTATACAGACTTTCGAGTGAAGGTGTCGCCGAACCCATCACCACCGGGATATTGGCGTGCTGTGCACGTACCAGTGCCAGGTCCCGCGCGTTGTAACGAAAACCGTCCTGCTGCTTGTAGGAACCGTCGTGTTCTTCATCAATAATCACCAGGCCAAGTCGGGGCATGGGGGTAAACACGGCCGAGCGTGTACCGATGACCAGCTCGGCCGTATTTTCGTTATCCAGGCAGGCGGCTGCCGTCCACGCGCACAGGCGCTGACTGTCGTTCATTGCGGAGTGCAGCGTCGCTGTGCGCACACCGAGGCGGTTGCGAAAGCGTTCAGTCAGTTGCGGCGTCAGGCTGATCTCGGGCACCAGCACCAATACCTGTTTGCCGGCAGCCAGTACCTGTTCGGCCAGTGCGATATAAACCTCGGTTTTACCGCTGCCGGTGATGCCATGAACCAGGTGTGCACGATAACCATCATCGTGGGATTGCACACTGTCGATAATATGTTGTTGCTCGTTATTTAGTTCGGGGCCTGGCTCGGGTGACGCAACGGCTTCAGGCAGGCAGGACTTTTCAGTGCGGTAGACCAGTCCTTTCTCATGCAAGGCTTTCATTGCAGCACGCCAGTTCTCGCTGTGCTGATTCAGCATGTCATCTGTCATGCCATCCGCATGCTGGCTCAGCAGCTGATACAGGCTTTGCTGTTTTGGTGCGCGCTTGCAGACTTCGTTAACGTCTGCGTCAGTTTCACTGAGATGCCACTCAGCCTGGCCTTTAACGGCTGGTGGTTTACCCTGGCGCAGTAAAACCGGAAGAGCTGCCTGGATGACTTCACCGACCGGATGCTGGTAGTACTGGGATGACCAGGTCAACAGTTCAAGAATATCTGCCGGCAATACCGGTTGTGAATCGATGACCGACTGCAGTGGTTTGAGCTTGTTGCTCGCAACCGAGCTGTGGTCACTGTGTGCCAGGATTACGCCGATCTGTACGCGGCGACCAAAAGGGACTTTGATGCGGCAGCCAGGTTGCAGTTGAGAAGGATCCAGTCCCGGTGGTACCAGGTAATCAAAACGGCTGTACAAGGGAGCGGGTACCGCGACTTGAACAAAGGATTTGTCTTGATTGAAATTGTCTTTTGCGGCTTGCATGCACGGCGCACTATAGCTGATTTTTTATTCAGGTGTAGCGCCGAATTTCGACCAATTTTGGTGCGTTTTTCGGAAAAAATTAGAAGCAGACTGAGTTTGTCCACAGGATCTGTGGATAACTCTGTGGAAATTACTTTATCAAATCGAAAAAATGCCTGTTTTCAGGACATTCGTCATAAATTGGTCATATTTTGATCACATTTATAATTGTATATAAATCAATTAATTGCGAGTTTTGACTCTATAATAATAGAGTTAAAAGCGTTTTTTTGACATTTTTGTGACCGAAATAAAACATCTGTGCATAAGTAGTAAAAATTAGCGAATTCTAATACTTTGTTTAGCGAAATATATTGATAAATTTACTTCAGACAATTCAATATCCTGTTGTTAATTAAAGAAATATTTTTGTTTCGCACATAATCTGTGGATAACTTTGTGGATAAATTTTTAATTGTGCTAAAAACACCGAGAAAAATAGATTCAATGTAGTTGTGGTTAATTAATAACCAATTAATATGTGATTAGTAAAATCAATAAGTTACGATTTACTGCTTGACAAATTCGGTGGATAAGTGTCTACACGCCGGTAACAAAAGACTATATTGGAACGTTATAAATCAGCTGTGCACAGATTAATCCGATTCAGGTCTTTACATAACAAGCACTTAAGAAGTGCGGTCGGCTAAATTTGGTGCTCGAAAAGGAATTCGGGTAGGCTGCTTAAGCTCAAATTCGGCGTATAACTCAACGGTAAATTTAAAGGATCTCTGGTAATGGATCTCTGGCAGCGCATCGAACAGCACATCAAGCAGTCCACGGGCAGCGATTTTAATATACAGGCAAATAACAGTGTCGGTGGCGGCTGTATCAATGCAGCATTCAGGCTTACGGATAATGACCAGGACTACTTCATCAAGACCAACGATGTAACAAAAGCACAGATGTTCGAGGCAGAAGCCGAAGGCCTCCAGGAAATGGCGTCGTCAAACACCATACGTGTGCCTGTGCCGGTTTGTTATGGTGCACATGATAACCAGTGCTATATCGTCATGGAGTACCTCGATATGGGCGGCAGTGCGGATATGGCAGAGCTGGGTCAGCAGTTTGCGGCCATGCATCGTGTCACCACTGAGCGTTATGGCTGGCGTATGGATAACACCATCGGCTCCACGCCCCAGCCCAATGCGTGGATGCATGACTGGATTGAGTTCTGGCGTGAGCGCCGCCTCGGTTACCAGTTAGAACTCGCAGCGCGTAATGGTTATGGTGGTGAATTACAGCGCCTCGGTGAACGCCTGCTGTCTGACATGCCTGCCTTGTTCAACAACCATGATCCCGAACCATCCATGCTGCATGGTGATTTATGGGGCGGCAATTACGGCGCCCTCAGAGACGGTACACCGGTGATTTTTGACCCGGCCTTTTACTACGGTGACCGTGAAGCTGATCTCGCCATGACCGGGTTGTTTGGTGGCTTTGGGACAAATTTCTACGCGGCTTATAACGAGGCCTGGCCTGTCGACCAGGGTTACGAAGTGCGTAAGACGTTCTACAACATTTATCACATCATCAATCACGCCAATCTGTTTGGCGGTGCTTACCACGGGCAGGCGGTCAGCATGATGGAACGCGTGCTGGCAGAGATATAAGGTACAGGCGAACAATTGACAAGAATCATTGTTATATCGAACATGCTTGCTTATATTAGGTGTAAGATTTTTGAGGTCAGGATGATGCGTTCAATATTTATAATACTCGCTCTGTTTTCTTTTGTTGTCAGTAACGCCGTTGCTGATGAGGCAGGTGTGGTTATTCCACAAGATAAAAATGTCATCAAGTTTCCCGTCAAGCTTGGCGACGTGACTTTTGCGCATCAGATGCACGCGGCGTTGACAATTACCGAGTGTAAAACCTGCCATCATAAATATGAACCGACAGACACGGTGATGAAGCCCTGTCACGAATGCCATAAACACAAGGGCAAAAAAATTAAAGATGTTGAAGATGGCGAGGCACCGAAGACAAAAGATGCGTTTCATGTGCGTTGTATAGGTTGCCATGAATATACCGTTGCCGGTGGTGGTCAAGCGGGACCGATTAAAAAGAAATGTAAGCTGTGCCACGTTAAACCGAAGAAGAAATAATAATCGGGCCTGGCAGTCAGCTGAAAGCGCAACAGTCTTTAGTCATATAAAAACCGAAGCAATGATGCTTCGGTTTTTTTGTTTCTAGTGAAGTATTTATTTCACAAGTGTCGCTAGTATTTGTAACTCGCCGATACCGTGACCACATGTACCTGGTAGTCCAGCGCGGTGTTGCCAAGCAGCAGTGCATTTTCTACCACGGTAGGATCATAGGCTGACAGGCCATCGTACGCCCAGTTTTTCTCGCTGTAGTCTTCAAACCAGTAACCCAGCCGGTACACCAGGTTTTCGTTATAGTTGTAATTGGTCCACAGCTTGAAACTGGTTAATTCGGTTTCGTTGTCGGGGAACTGGTTTTCCGTGCCCGGGTTGACCAGGTCTTTCATATCAATCTTGCCGGTGGACTGGCTGAAGACGAGATCAGCACCGATTTCCCATTTGCCGATATCCGTTATCTTGGCGCCCAGGCCCACTGTGTCAAATGCATCATCAAAGTCTGCTTCCCAGTTTGAAGATGCCGCGGTTGCAGTGGTGACACTGGCACCCGCCTGGCTGGATTCGATGTTTTCGTGCGTATAGTAACCATAGGTGACCACGTTATGCCGTGGCGTATAGGAAAAGTCCAGCGTGTATACCGGATTGCTGGCCTCGGTTAGACCGATGGTCGTGTCGGTATAGTCATCCTGGTTGTAATCGGCGCGTGCACTCAGGAACAGGGCCTCGGTAGCCATGTAGTCGATGGCAGCACCCAGCTGGGTGCGATCACGGTCGGCCATGTAATACTTGCGCAGGCCCGGGTTCTGGATGCCTTGTGCAGTGTACTCGCTACCATCGCGCTTGCTGGCTTCACCGTAGAGTTCAACATCGACTGTCGAGTGCGGTTTGACTTTCCACTTGGCAAACAGCGAGTTCTCTTTGGTTTCTTCACGCTCTATATCGGAGGCTCTGCGCTTGGTATTGTTGTACTTATAGCCGCCGCGCAAACTTTGTATGGCACTGATGCGGTAGTTGGCATCCAGGTTGAGCAGGCTTTTCTTGTAACTGTAAGGATTGTTCTGAACCGATCCGGTTTTGGCAAATGAATCCAGTACGATGTAGTCATAGGATGCAACCGGTGTCTGGTTGTCACGCTCGTTATAGCGCAGTTCGCCGTTGAGTCGTAACTTGTCGGTTGGCCGTGATGCGATCTTCAGTTGCGCGTTGGTGGTCTCAACTTCACCATCGAGTGAGCTTCGTGGTAACGGATTTGTGGTCAATCCTGAGTTGATGCTGTAGGACTCGAATGCCTGGTTCTGGGTCATTTGGCCAATCGATATCAGGCCGGTTAGCCGACTCCGATAGGGCAAGGTATAACCGCCGCTGAGTGATAATTGATGGAATTCGTTATCCGGGGCCAGTGACATGCTGCCTGCAGTGGGCGCACCGGTGGTAAAAAACGGATTCTGCCAGGTCAGTGAATTGTAGTTATTGTCAAAAGCAGAGACGTGATAGGTCAGGTCGACCTGGCCATCATCACCGGCATAGTGCAGCTTTGCATTCACCTTGTCAGTGACATAATCGATGGGCTCGGGTATCAGGGAAGTAGAGACTAAACCGATGGCACCGGTTCCACTGCCAGGGCCGCCACCACCGCCAGGGCCCGCACCGATGGCAGCTCCTGTTGCATCGACACCTTTCTTGGTTTCGTGGCTATAGTCGACATCAAACTGCCAGCGATCTTTGGGTGTGAACATAACACCGGTAGTCAGGCGTTCACGCTTGGTTTTTAATTCGAAGTTATTCAGGCTGGCATCGAGGTTAGTGTTGATGTCGAAACCCGATGGTAATGTCAGGTTGTCACTGCCTACACCGAGGAAAGGTGTTTGAACCGTGTTGTTCTTGTAGTTGGGCAGCTCATCCCATTCCAGGAAGACTTTGTATGTTCCCTGTCTGCCACCTTCTGCTCTCAGGTAGCGAGATTCAAGCCCCAGGTTAGTGCCGTGGATAATCCAGAATGTGCCATCTTCACTGTAGTTTTCAGTGTCTATATCAGCTACAACAAATGGGCCTTTTGATTGCAGACCGTTATAGCGACCAAACTTGTAAGCATCGTCAGATACGTAGCCTATCCCGAGTTCTATCTCGCTATATGGCGTTTCTGAGAGAAATTCCTCGGGCACAAGTGGTTCGGCTTCTTCGATAACTGCCGGTACTTCTTCTGCTATCTTTGCGGCTGATTTGGGCGCTTCTTCAGCTGGTGTCTCTGTTGCTGCGCCAGCTGCGGGTAACTCGGTTGCAGGAACTTCAGTTGTGGACGCTGCTGCTTCCGCAGCGTTCGGTTGTTCAACTGGTTTCTCTTCAGCCAATGCAATACTCGATGTTGCTGCAGTAGCTGCGAGGGTAATAATCAACAGTGGCTTGTTATTTTTCATGATCTTCTGCTACTTGATGATTCATGTTTAATATCCCTTATCTAGCGCTGCAGGGCAGCTCCAGATGGGTGGTTGCTGCCATGAACCTTGCTGTGACAGTTGGCACAGTTCTGGGCGACAAGAAAACGATTGCGCCCCGGACTGCCGCTGTCGTAATCCAGGAAATTACTGATGTGATTGCCGCCACGAATACCAGCCTGGGCGATATGGCATTGCTGGCATAGTTTGGGGCCGGGTTTGTTCAGCAGCGCCATATGGTTCGAACCGTGCACTCGATGGCACAGGGTGCAGTCTTCGCTGGCCGGCTGATGCTCCCACAGGAACGGACCGCGTTTTTCGGCATGACAGCTATAGCAATTCTCGTTGACGGTGAATTGCTTCAATAAAGTCGTGCCAGCGGACCCGTGCGGGTTATGGCAATCACTGCAAACCACCTTGCTTTCCCGGATAGGGTGCGAAGAGGCGCGAAATGTCTCCGAGCGAATGTCCTTATGGCATTTGAAGCAAACTTCATTTTGCGTGGTTCGATGGATTACATCATTGCGTGTATGTATCGAGTGACAGCTGACGCAGGCCAGGCCTTCTGCTTCGTGTATACTGGCTTCCCAGTGCATGCGGTCACCACTCTGGTGACAGCCCAGGCAGGTCTCATTTCGGCTATAAACAGATTCACCATAACGGCCGGTCATACTGATGATACAGTTGCCTTCAGTTTCAAAGTGCAGTGCACCCGGACCGTGGCAGGTTTCACAACCGTCTTTGCCGAAGGGCGAGCGGGAGTCAGCAGCAACGCCGTGTGGGCTCATCTGCATGGTCTGGATCTTGTCGAGGTGGCAGTCGGCGCAGACTTCAGGTCCCATAATATCGCCTTCAGCCTGACCTGCGCAGGGATTCTCCTGTTTGAATGCATGCTCGGCTTCGCCAGCTTCCACTTTGTCTTCAGGCTTAACTTCGACGGGCTCTTTGGGTTCTTCCGGGGCAGTGTTTTCTACTGCCAATGTTTCTGCCGGAGTAGATTGCTCAGCCGCATACTGATAACTGCTGAAGAAAACGATAATAGCGGTCAGTGCGATAGAGAATTTATAGCTAAGCGGCATGATGTCTGTTGATTACCAGTTTATAAATGAAGTTAGTCGATTCGGCTAACCTTAACCATATTTTTCTTGTGAATATTGACTTATTTCAAGTTTTTTTGCGATAGCTCAATTGAAAATTACGATATCTCAATTACAAATTGTTAGTATTCCACTCAGAATACATTTTTTTATGTTTTTATCTGCAGTCACACACACTCAGGCAGGTGCCATGAAACCGTTTAGGTTTAATTTGATAAAAGGCTTAATGACCAGCGTGTTCAGCATAATCTGCCTGTTCTCGTTTCTTTATGGCGGGATGCTATATGCCGAACCTGTTTCGACTGCCGATCACACCAAGTTCAAGGAATTGCAGCGTCACTTTGATAGCGGGCCGGCTGTTACCAGGGCCTGCATCAAGTGTCATACCGAGGCGGCCAAGCAGATCCATAAAACCAAGCACTGGAC
>JARFRD010000178.1 GCA_029287435.1 Gammaproteobacteria bacterium | reverse complement strand
AACGCCAGGATCACACCTTACAGGCCACCGCCATTGTCCATGAGTGTTATATGGAACTGGTCGACATGCTGGTCGACTGGCAGGACCGAGCACATTTTTTTGCGATCGCGGCTCGCCAGATGCGGCGCATCCTGGTTGATTATGCACGCGCCCGTGGCAGCCAGAAGCGCGGTGGTGATCGGCATCGACAGACACTCGATGATGTATTGATAATTGAACCAGCCCTCGATGCTGATATCCTTGATCTGGATGAAGCGTTGACCCGCTTAGCCGAGTTTGATGACAGGAAGTGTCAGGTAGTGGAACTACATTATTTTGCAGGTCTGACCTACGACGAAATGAGTGCGGCGTTGGGCATTTCTGCAGCAACCGTGGATCGCGAGCTACGCATGGCCAAGGCCTGGTTGTATCGGGAATTGGATAAATGATGGTGTGGCATCGGACGCCGTCTTTGTGGTCATGAACTGATGAAGATAGTTACTTTCTCATCGCAAGGAAGGCCCTTCGGCAGTCATTGCTCATAAATGTTCGTGAGGGACATTGTCTCGAATTGACGCTTACTAAGCCGAACATTGGATGGCCGACATACCTTTACGGGACCGTCGGCAGCAGGGATGCTGCCGTCGAGCGTACAGGGAGGTATTCACAGCGTGTCCCTTCAAGGTATGTCGGCTATCTAATGTACTCATTATTAAGTAGAAAACAGATGTTGCTTTTTTACCTGGCAGATAACGTGAATAGGGAGAGGTTATGAAAAAACAACGTATTGCCATCATCGGGGGTGGTGTTTCGGGCCTGGCGGTTGCATATAACCTGCTGAAGAAAGCAACTAAGTTTGATTGCGAAATCGATATCTATGAAGCCAATGATTATCTCGGTGGCAACGCCGATACCGCGCTAGTGGATTTAGGTGAAATAAAAGACCCTCTATTAGCAGACACACCCAGCAATGAGCGCCATCTCATTCGCAAGGCAGATCTGGGCGTCGATGATTTAAACATGGATACCTACAAGCGAATCGTGAGGATTATGGATGAAATCGGTTTCAAGGATTATCGTCCCCTTGAAGATACCGCCTGTTTCTTTACCCTCAATGGTTCAAAAGTGCTGACCGCGGACGGGGAATTACAGCATGGCACCAGTGATCCAAAAATCGCCATCAGTGATGAACTCGCATCGACCTACAGCAAGTTTATGGCAGCGGCAGCGACGGCCATCAAAGACGAAGAGCAAAAGGAAAAATATAAACGTTATACCGTTGGACGGTATGTCGACGAGTATATAAAACAGGCGAGCGGTGAAGACAGAGTGATGATCGAAGAAATGCGGGATTGTTTACTTTATCCGCGTATCAACGCGATGTATTTTGCTGATGATGTAACCGGGCCTGCCGGGATGCCGCTACGCGCTGTTATGCGATATTACATTATTCAGGAAGGGTTCACGAATAATGACAAGTATCCACCCAAACCGAAGCGCAACTACTTCCTGAACGGGGCACAAGCCTGGATCGATAAACTTGCCGAATACCTGTTAGATAAATACGATGGCAGATTGAAGATTATTCGCAACGCCCAAGCCAGTATCCGTGTTGAAAAAACACAGGTGACTATCTCGGTACCACCAAGACCAGGGGCTCTAGGTCTGCCAGAGCCGCAAAGTTACGATAAAGTGGTGATGACCTGTCATGCCGATGATGCTATGCGGGCCATTAAACACGGCATGAGTCAAGGTCTGATCAATGTCCTCGACAAGGTAAGTTATACCAATAGTATTGCCGTCGCCCATACCTTCGCCGGTGTGTTAGCGCCCGATCGCAATGCATGGCGCACCTATAATGTGTTGATTCGCGAGGGGCAGGCAATCCATCCGTATTCCATGACCTATGTGATGAACCGGCATCGTAACGATGCGGCCGTCTGGTATGATGAAACGAATGCACACGGTACGCCGGTGATGAAAACAACGGAGTTCAACAAGGCCGGTATGCCGCAATATTTTGTGACATTGAATCCTTGTGTACCGATTCCGGATGAATATGTCCTGAAAACCCCGAAGGGTGAAGCACGCAAACCAGCCGGTTACTTCAAAGAGTTTAAAAACGGCGAAGAAATGCTACCGGGCTGGCGTCAACTCGGTGGTGACGAGGATGAAGGCCAACCGGTGATTGGCTGGTTCAAACATAACGTCTTGAATTTTGACTGCCTCGATGCACAGGAGCAGCTGGCCGATTTGCAAGGTGGCGATTATATGAATCTGTATTTCGCCGGGGGCTGGACTCGTGGGGCAGGCTTGCATGAAGAGTGCTGGGAAATGGCGGAATATCTGGTGGAGGTTTTGACTCAGCACGAGGCTCTTTTACAAGGCAAGCACCGGCATAATGAACAGCAGGAAACGACGTGTTGATCTTACACGCTTAAACTTGGATAGTCGGAATTGGCTTGCACTTACTGATGGCTTGATCAATGAGTCTCACCCGGGCATTAAAACCAATTTGCTGCGCCTGTTTTTTTAGCTCAATCAGTTGCTCTGCGATCTGGGGCACGTGCGGGGTTTGACCGGCCGTTGCCAGGGTGCGCCCCCAATGGATATGGAAATTGGCCCAGGGATTGGGCTCCGCCTGGGTATAGTCCTCTAACAGCTTGCTGTAATACTCCGCGGCAGACCAGTCGGCATTCTGTAATGAGACTTCTATGGCCGCGCGATAAAACTGATAGTAGTTATGACCGACACAACCTTGTCGCAATAATCCAATTCCTTCTGTTAATGCCGACTCGCGCTGCGCCGGTTGATCGGTGGCGAGGGCGATCGTTCCCAGGATCCAGGGCCCGATAAACTGGATACCCGTTTCTCGACTGACTTGCATAGCCTTTTCGACTAGCTGCAATGCCTCTTGCTTTTGATTCTGTGCGATGAGAATACGCGCCTTGCTTTCATTGAGGAATGGTTCAAAGCGTTTTGCGCCCAGCCGCTCGGTTAATCCCAGTCCCAATTCCACCTGCAGCATGGCATCTTCGAGATTATCCTGATCGAGCAGGATCCAGCCTGCAGTAAGACGCGATACAATTTCCGCACGGACATGTCCTACCTTGTGGGCGGCACTTGCTGAATCCAGCGAGTCCAGTAAGGCCGCGGATAATTCATTCAGATAAATTCGTACGGTACCGAGCATGAAACGATTAGCTGCCTCAATCCGGCCATAAGTAAACTGATTACATAAATCAAGGCAACGATTGAAATAGCCATAGGCACTGAGCATGTGTCCAGCAGCGTATTCGGCATCACCCAATCCGCTTAAGGCCTGCGCCTCATGTCGGGGCGAATCCGACTGTAGCGCAAATTCAATGGCGCTTAGATGTGCATTCCGACAGGCCTCTATGTTGCCGCTCGGAAAAAAAAGGTTGCCACGTTGATAATGGATTTGTGCCAAGTCGGTAATCAATTGATGACTCTGTGCGGCTATCTCTGCCTTGTCCAGGGTGGCAAAAGCCTTATCATGTTCATCATTAATGTCATAACCATGGGCCAACCCGATCCAGGCACGGCACCGTTGACGGTCTGTTGTTGCAGACTCCAATGCCTGGGTATACGCTTGCGCGGCAGTGGTGACATTACCCATGTCCATCGCGACATCGCCTAACAGAACGTTGATCCTATACTGATTGTCCTGTTCGGAAGAGATTTTCCTGGCACGTTCAAGCAGGCGTATTGCCTTGTAAAAGTGGTATTGTTGTTTTTGTTCATCGGCTGCCACGAGATATGCACTCGTTGCTTCGGGTGAACGAGCGCGATCCAGATGTTCCGCAGCAAGGGATTTGTCGCGTTCATGAAACCAGCCAGCGGCGCGACTATGTAGCTCCTGCTTGTGCGTTTCCAGCAAGGAGGCATAGATGCCTTCATGGATCAGTGCATGGTTAAATAAATAATCATTGCTGCGAAGATGCACTAACTGGTGTTGTACCAGACGGTGACAGTCATAATCCAGGTCATCCAACAAGTAACGCAATGACTCCGCAGAAAATCGCTGCCCAATAATGGATGCCGCACGTGCTGCATGCATATCAGCAGGCACCAACTTGTCCAATTGGGATTGCACCAGGCTTTGTAAGGAGGCGGGTAACTGTGTCGCTTCGTTTAGAGTAGCGGCATTCCTGATCAGTTGTTCAAGAAAAAGCGGATTACCCTGGGCACGTTGGATCAGTGCCGTGTAATCTTTATCATCATCGGTCAGTGACTTTGCCAGTTGCAGGGCATCTTCCTCACTTAAGGCGGATAAAAAAAAGGAGACCAGGGGAATGTTGTTCATCCTGCTGCGCCAGGCCGGAGAAAGGGGTTCATTCTCCGGTCGAGTCGTGAGTAACAGGATCACCGGAACATGCTGGATGTTCGCGGCGATTTGAACAATACAGTCCAGCACATTAATATCGGCCCAATGCAGGTCTTCGATCAGGATCAGAAGCGGTTGCTGTTGCGCTTTCCTGACCAGAATTGAAGTCACCACATCGTGTATGCCTTGCATTCGGGACACATGGTCCATGACATCAAACAACAACTGCTGTTCCTTGTTCAGCGGCAGTCCCAACAGATCATTCAGGTAAATGATCTGTTCGGCGTCGAGCATACCGATTGCGACGAGCTGATCGAAATTCAAATGGTGATTCGGGTCATCGCTGGCAATCGGAATAGACAACAGACTACGTATGATCGATGCCACAGCACCTTGACCCTCGCTGACACCGAAATCCAGGATCAGGCCATGATGTGTTTCATAACCGGTTTGTGCCGCCAATTGTTTGCACTCTGTGGCCAGTCGGGTCTTGCCGATACCCGCCTCGCCGCACACATAGACCACGTGGCCACGACGGGTTTTGCCGCAGATTTCCAGTAAATTGGTAAACTGTTGCGTTTCTGCGCTACG
>JARFRD010000170.1 GCA_029287435.1 Gammaproteobacteria bacterium | reverse complement strand
CTGATCGAGCGCAACGTGATTGAAATTGCGCCCCTGGCTTACATGCGCGGGCGCACATTGAATGATGCTTTCATTATCCTCGATGAGGCGCAGAACACCACTATCGACCAGATGAAAATGTTTCTGACGCGTATCGGTTTCGGTTCCAAGGCGGTTGTCACCGGTGATATTACCCAGGTCGATTTACCACGGGATAAAATGTCCGGCTTGCGCCATTGCATGAGCCTGTTGAAGAATGTTGAAGATATTGGAATTACACAGTTCGCTGCAGCCGATGTTGTGCGTCACCCGCTGGTGAAGAAGATTGTAGCTGCCTATGAACAGGAAGATGCCAGCTGATGCCAGTGGTGATTGAAATGTCAGTATCCGAGTCCGCAGACCCCGACGAGGGTGACATACCCGACACGGACGAACTACAGTTCTGGGCTGACAAAGCCCTGATGCGTGATGATGAGGTTGTGGCCAGTCTACAGATCGTTGGTGGTAACGAGATGCGCGAACTCAATCACACATGGCGAGGCAAGGATAAATCAACCAATGTGCTTTCGTTCCCCATGGAAATCCCACCCGACATGCCAGATGTTGCCGAGATGAATATCCTTGGCGATATCGTGCTCTGCCCGGACGTTATTAACGCTGAAGCTGAGCAACAGCATATAACTAAGCAGGCACACTGGGCCCACATGATTGTGCACGGCATGCTGCACCTGCAGGGATATGATCATATCGAAGACGAACAGGCGAAAGAAATGGAGTCGCTTGAAATTCGGATTTTGAACCAGCTCGGGTTTGCTAACCCATACGAACAACAACATTAACAACAAATGAATAAACCACGTAAAAAACCATCGCTGTTGAAACGTATTACAGGATTGTTCGGCAAGAAAGATGAGCGTACCGGTCTGCTCGATAATCTGCGTGAAGCGCAGCAGAAAAATGTCATCGATATGGATGCGCTGATCATGATCGAAGGCGTGTTCCAGGTATCAGAAATGCGTGTGCGAGATATCATGGTGCCGCGTTCCCACATGGTTGTTATCCAGGAAGATCAGGGCATCGACAAGATGCAGTCTATCGTCGCCTCTTCAGGTCATTCGCGTTTTCCTGTGATCGATGAAGGTCTGGATGAAATCGTTGGTATATTACTGGCTAAAGACCTTGCGCATTACAGCGATGAGGCCAGTCGTCAGTCTTTTGAACTCAAGGATATTTTAAGACCAGCTGTTTTTGTGCCCGAAAGCAAACGGCTGAATGTATTGTTAAAAGATTTCCGCACCAGTCGCAATCACATGGCAATCGTGATTGATGAATACAGTGGTGTTGCCGGCCTGGTTACCATTGAAGACGTACTCGAGCAGATTGTTGGCGAGATCGATGATGAGCATGATGCAGCTGATGCAGAAAATATCCAGCGTCACGGCTTTCAACGTTACACACTCAGGGGCGTTACCCCTATCACAGAGTTCAATGCCTTCTTTGGTTCTCAATTCAGCAATGAGCAGTACGATACCGTGGCCGGCCTGATCCTCAACGAGCTCGGCCATATGCCCGAACGCGGTGAAGAAGTCACCATCGAGAATTACCAGTTCAAAATCATCAGTTCCAGCTCCAGGCGTATCAATAACCTGCAGGTGACGGTGTTACCCGAAGCAAGGTCGGTTTCAGACGACGCCGCCTGATGCCCCTTAATCCAGTTTTCACCTCGATGCTGAATACGCATCGTTGGCCCGCAAAGCTGACCAACCTGATAGCAGGTTCGTTGATGACGCTGGCATATGAGCCTTTTGGCTTGAGTCTGCTGGTTTTCCCATTGCTGTTGGTGCTGTTATTTCACTGGCTCGAAGCAGACGCAAAAGGTGCATTTGTTCACGTCTGGCTGTTTGCGTTCGGTGCCATACTGACAGGCAATTGCTGGATTTTTTTCAGTCTGTACTTCCATGGTGGCAGCCCTGCCATATTCGCTGTGCTGATCGTGGTCCTGCTGTCTGCCATGCTGGCATTATTTCCAGCAAGCACCGCCTACCTGGTCAATCGTTATTATCGAGCATCCAATACCATTCAGCTGATGATCGTGCTGCCCGTTGCGTGGACATTTGCCGAGTGGTTTAGAGGATATATATTCACTGGTTACGCATGGATGCAACCAGGCTATACGCAGATTGATTTACCGCTGTCAGGTTTTGCACCCGTCTTCGGTAATCATGTTGTTGGTGGGCTGGTTGTAGTTACCTCCGCAGCATTACTTGCAGTCATTATGAACAAGCTAAGCTGGCTCAGGGCTGCATTCATCATAGGCTTGATCTGGATAAGCGGCTTTATGCTGAAACAGATTAGCTGGACACAAGCTGCGGCTGATGATGTTGAAGTTGCGTTAGTGCAGGGTAATGTACCGCAGGAGCTGAAGTGGAAGCGCAACATGCATCGTAAGACGCTGCAACTGTATCGCGATCTGACACTGCAGAACAAGGATGTCGATGTGGTGATATGGCCAGAAACAGCCATACCGGATTACAGGCATCGTGTACCTGCCTACATTCTCAATATGCGCAAGGAGATGGAAAAAAGTAATACTGATCTGTTAATGGGGCTATTCATCAAGGACCCGGATACGAGACGGTATTACAATAGTGTTATAAGTGTCAGAGGCGGGGAATATCGTAAACGTCACCTGGTGCCGCTGGGTGAATATGTGCCTTTCCGATCACTGATCGATTTCTTCAATCGCTGGATCAAGATACCCATGTCGGATATTGCATCGGGTCCGGATGAGCAGGAATTACTGGTCGTGGCCGGCCAGCCCGTTGGTGTGAATATCTGTTTTGAAGATGCCTTCTCCAGGGATGTCAGGCGTGATCTGCCTGAAGCCACGCTGCTGGTCAACGTGAGTAATGATGCCTGGTTTGATGGCTCGCACCAGGCGCGCCAGCATCATGCCATTGCGCGTATGCGTGCGCTTGAAACCGGTCGTTACATGTTGCGTGCGACCAATACCGGGGTGACCTCGGTTATTGATCCAGGCGGACAGGTGGTTGCCGAGGCGCCGCGATTCGAAACCTATGTATTAACAACAGAAGTAACGCCAATGAAGGGGCAGACGCCCTATGTGTTCTTCGGTGATAGTCTTGTACTGTTATCAGGTTTGGGCTTGCTTGGACTGGCTTTTGCGAGGGCGCGTTCAGCGAGTCGCCCGCCAGATAACCCGGCGCAAGACAACCACAGCTGACCGTGGCCACTTGGCTTATTTTTTATACTCAACCCGCTGAAATGTGCTGTGCCCGCAGTTGTGGCAGCTGCCGATATGCGAGGTGGTAAGGAATGAAATGATGTGGCTGCACTCGGCGCATTGCAGTGTTCCCGGTCCCGTGATTTCGCCTGAGTAATACGTGCTAAGCTGATGATTACTATTGCTTAACTGGTCCAGCTCAACCCTGGTTTTGTCGGCAACGGAAAGAAAAAGATCAATTACCCTGCGCTCAACAACCGCAATATCCAGCATCAGCCAGTCACTGAATTCCGAGCTGGTTTCCATCATGTACTCAGCGGCATCATTAATGTCGCGCTTGATGAAGTTGCTGATTTCCTCGGCTTCATCCTGGGTAATATCCGTGATGTGCGTTATCTCATCCTTTGCCATCTGGATGGCTTTGCTGAGCGACATCTCTTCATGCTCATTGTTATCGAAGGCAGAACGAATGGCGGCCATCATGTGGTTGTAGGCGTCGATCAATCGGTTCGAAGATTGCTGGCTCATGCTGTAAATCAAGCTCCGTACAAATGTGTTTTCCGGTTTCTTTGCTAGCACCTGTAGTGTATCCTTTCAGCCGCCTGATGTTCATTAATAATGTTCAAATTTATAGACCACGCAAATTCAAGTTGCAGAGTCATCCGACGAGCTGCAGATAAAACAGTATGACCACTGAATACGATCCAAAATCGATAGAACAAGCCGTCCAGGAACGCTGGGAACAGCAGGGGACTTTCCGCGCAAGCGAAAACTCGGACAAGGAAAAATTCTACTGCCTGGCCATGTTTCCTTATCCAAGTGGTCGCCTCCACATGGGGCATGTACGTAACTATTCGATTGGCGATGTCATCACCCGCTTCCAGAAAATGCAGGGAAAAAACGTGATGCAGCCAATGGGCTGGGATGCATTTGGCCTGCCCGCGGAGAATGCCGCGATCAAGAACAATGTACCACCGGCGAAGTGGACCTACGAAAATATTGATTACATGCGTAATCAGCTCAAGCGACTTGGCTTCGGTTATGACTGGGACCGGGAACTGGCAACCTGCAAACCAGATTACTATCGTTGGGAACAATGGCTGTTTACACGCTTGCTCGACAAAGGACTGGCTTACAAGAAAACGGCGGCAGTCAACTGGTGTCCGAATGACCAGACTGTGCTTGCCAATGAACAGGTCGTTGACGGTAAATGCTGGCGCTGTGATACCACGGTAGAGCGTAGAGAGATTGCACAGTGGTTCATGAAGATAACGGATTATGCCGAAGAATTACTCGCGGATATTGACAAGCTGGAAGGCTGGCCGGAGCAGGTACGAACCATGCAAAGGAACTGGATCGGGCGCTCGGAGGGTGTCGAGATGCAGTTCGGTGTCGATGGCGAACAGCCATTAACGATTTATACCACGCGCCCCGACACGCTCATGGGCGTAACCTATGTAGCAGTCGCCCCTGAACATGTGCTCGCACAGAAAGCTGCCGCGAACAATGACGAACTGGCAGCATTTATCGAGTCCTGCCAGGCAGCCGGCACCGCCGAAGCCGACCTTGCCACCATGGAAAAGAAGGGCATGGCCACGGGCTACCTGGCGACACATCCGATTACGGGCGAACAGGTACCTGTCTGGGTAGCTAACTTTGTTCTGGCCGAGTACGGCTCGGGCGCCGTGATGTCAGTGCCTGCACACGATACGCGTGACCATGCCTTTGCCCGTGCCTACGGTATCCCGATTAAACAGGTGATCTATGCAGCTGACGGTTCAGATACTGGTGTTGAAGATGAAGCCTTTGTTGAAAAAGGTGTATTGAAAAACTCGGGTGAGTTCGATGGCCTCACATCCGAGCAGGCTTTCGCTGCCATTGCCGAGAAACTCGAGTCCATGGGCAAGGGTGAAAAACAGGTGAATTATCGCCTGCGTGACTGGGGCGTGTCGCGTCAACGTTACTGGGGTACACCCATCCCGGTTATCAACTGTGACAGTTGCGGTGCCGTGGCAGTGCCCGAAGACCAGTTACCGGTTGTGCTGCCCGAAGATGTCGATTTTGGCGAGGGCGTAGGTTCGCCGATCAAGCACATGCCCGAGTTCTATGAAACGTCTTGCCCGAAGTGCGGCGGCAAGGCGCAACGCGAAACCGATACCTTCGATACCTTTTTTGAATCATCCTGGTACTACGCACGTTTTGCCTGTCCCGATGCAAATGCCATGCTGGATCAGCGTGCCGACCAATGGTTGCCTGTCGATCAATATATCGGTGGTATTGAGCATGCCGTTTTACATCTTTTATATGCACGTTTTTTCCATAAGCTGATGCGAGATGAGGGTCTGCTCAAATCCGATGAACCGTTTACGCGTTTGCTGACACAGGGCATGGTGCTGAAGGACGGCAGCAAGATGTCAAAATCCAAGGGCAATACGGTCGATCCGCAGGGGTTGATTGATCAGTACGGTGCCGATACGGTACGTTTGTTCACCATGTTTGCAGCACCGCCTGATCAGTCACTGGAATGGGATGACAAGGGTGTTGAAGGTGCATCCCGATTCCTTAAACGACTCTGGTCACTTGCAAACAGGGTTACTGCGCAGGATGTGGTTGAACTTGATGTTACGTCACTCAATGAAGAACAGAAAGCTGTTCGCCTCAAGTTGCATGAAACCATTCGCAAGGTGAGTGATGATATCGGCAGGCGATATACATTCAATACGGCGATTGCCGCTATCATGGAACTGATGAATGAGCTGGGCAGGTTTGAAGATGACTCTGAACAGGGGCAGGCCGTGATGCATGAAGCGATCGTGGCCGTGTTGCTCATGCTGTCACCGATCGTGCCGCATATCACGCAGCAACTGTGGCAACAGCTGGGCAATGCGACATTGTTGGCCGAAGAGCACTGGCCTGATTATGATGAGTCAGCTTTGCAGCGCGATACCATCGAACTGGTTGTGCAGGTCAACGGTAAACTCCGCTCCAAGATCAACGTACCCGCCGACGCCGATAACGAGGCTATTGAATCCATGGCGCTGGATGATGAAAAAATCCGCAACAACATACAGGATAAAACTGTACGCAAGGTTATCGTTGTACCAGGTCGCCTGGTAAACGTGGTGGCAAACTGATGAACCGTCTTGTCGTTATTGCTGTAGCTGCCACCATGGTTCTACTGGCATCGTGTGGTTTCCAGTTACGTGGTTCGTATGAGTTGCCATCACACCTGTCCCCGGTATTCCTCGATAAGGAAAGCATGAGTCTGCCGCTTTACAGGGAACTCACCTCAAGGATCAAAACCAGCGGCGCTGTGACTGAGAACGCTGACGAGGCTGCTTCCGTCATCACGGTGATGGGTGAAAATCGTTCACGCGATATCCGCTCGGTTGATTCCAGTGGTCGCGCGAGTGAATACGGTTTGAGATATACACTGGTGTTCAACGTTAAATCAGGTGGTGAACTGCTCATCGAGAATGGCAGCATCGTTCGCAATCGTACCTTACTGTTTAATCCTGATGCCGTACTTGGTGTCGCCAACGAAGAACAGAATCTTTATGAAGACATGATTGAGGACGCTGCCGGCTCGCTCATGATGAGGCTACAGGCATTGAAATAATGGGAGTAGACTGATCCTCATGAACGTCAGACCCGATCAGCTACCCGCAGTACTTGAAAAACAGTTGCATACTGTTTACCTGATCAGCGGCGATGAGCCTTTACAGGTGATGGAGGCAACCGATCGCATCAGGGCCGCCTGTAAACAGCAGGGTTATGATGAAAGGGAAGTGTTTGATGTCGATGCCAAATTCGACTGGCAACAGCTCAAGGATGAAGCCAGCAGTCTCTCGCTGTTTTCATCACGCCGAATCCTCGATGTTCGCATCCCCTCGGGTAAACCGGGTCGAGATGGTGGCCAGGCTTTAAAAGAGTTTGCGAGCAACCCACCTGAAGATACCATTCTGCTGATTACCGCCGGCAAACTCGAAGCATCGCAAAAGAAAAGCGCCTGGTTCAAGGCGCTCGACCAGGCAGGACTGGTGATGCAGTGCTGGCCCGTAGGCCCTGATCGGTTGCCGGCCTGGGTACGGCAGCGTTTTCAGTCAAAAAGCATGCAGCCAGACAAGGCCGTGATCGACTATGTCTGCCAGCGTGTCGAAGGCAACTTGCTGGCGGCTGCACAGGAAATAGACAAGCTGTTTCTGCTGGTTGGCCCCGGTGCTATCAGTATCGACCAGGTGCAGGAAGCCGTCGCCGATAGTTCCCGCTTTAATGTGTTCGAACTGGCCGATAGCGCACTGGCGGGTGATCAGGCCAGGGTGATCCGTATCCTGCATGGGCTTCAGGCGGAAGGTATCGAGCCTGTGCTCGTGACCTGGGCGCTGGCAAAAGACGTACGGCTGCTCGCAGCTGTTTCCGGGAACAGGAATGCGGCCGACTATGTCCTCAAGCAGGCGGGCGTCTGGCAAAATCGCCTGCCACTGTATAAATCCTGCCTGTCACGCCATTCGACAAAACGCTTCAGTCGCATGCTGCAACGCTGTGCAAAGATCGATGAAATAACCAAGGGGCAACCG
>JARFRD010000149.1 GCA_029287435.1 Gammaproteobacteria bacterium | reverse complement strand
AATCCGGATGATAGTGTTGCTGATCTGGGAATTAGCACACCTGATACAGGCCTGGATCCCGATACCAATGTTTTCATAGCTGATCCCGATGCCGGCGGCAACCTGCCAACAGCTCAGGCAAGGTTCCCGGTAACGTCACCGGAAGAAATGCGTGGATTTACCTTTGTTGCGGGTGGTACCAACGACGATGTTCGCATCGAGCTGGAAGCCCAGTTAGCCACACTCGGGGCGGGTAACTGGGAAGCGGAATTTGAGGCGGTTTACGGTGATCCAGCGATCACCTATGCAAGAATCGCCGAGGCTATTGGCGAGTACGAGCGTTCACAGGTATTTGTAGATAATCCATGGAAAGCATTCCTTGTGGGTGACGACAACGCTATCAGTGAGTCAGCGAGGCGCGGCGCAGTGCTGTTTTTCTTCCCCTCATTCAGTGGTGGTGCGGGTTGTGTATCCTGTCATCGCGGTGATTTCTTTACTGATGAGCAGTTTCATGTGATTGCCATGCCGCAAATCGGCAGGGGCAAGGGCGATGGCGATGACGGTACCGATGACTTCGGTCGTTTCCGTGTAACCAATGTAGAAACCCAGAGATATGCCTTCCGTACACCATCATTATTGAATGTAACTGAGACAGGTCCATGGGGGCACGCGGGTGGCTATACCACGCTGGAAGCTGCAGTCAGGCATCACCTGAATCCGCAGACTGCGATTGATAACTACGACTTCAGTCAGCTCGAGTCTTCAGTGCAGGCGACGAACATGAAGCTGAATACGCAGAAAGCGATGGATCAGTTGACAGCAAACAGGGCCGCGGGTCTTTTTACAATTCGGGATATCGAGTTAACGGATGATGAAGTGGCTGATCTGCTGGCTTTCCTGGAAACCCTGACCGATCCATGTATTAAGGACAGGACCTGTATGGCACCCTGGATAGCGGATTGTAGCGTATCTGACCCCGATGGCTTATGCCTTACTGGTAAGGATGAATCCGGAAATTCATTATAGAAACAGCTCTCGTTACAGATATTCTTTGTACTGATAAAAAGCCGGCCGCTGTGATAGCGGCCGGCTTTCTTGGTTTCAGACAACTGCTGGTTTTGTTATCCCAGCTTTGCCTTGATCGCATCAATAACTGCGTCGGATGAAGTTGCCTGTACGGACAACAGCATGCCTTCATTCTTGTAGAAATCAACCAGCGGTGCAGTCTGTTCATTGTAAACGTTCAGACGGTTACTGATTGCTTCTTCGGTTTCGTCATCACGCTGTACTACAGAACCACCACACTTGTCGCAGACACCTTCCTGTTTTGGCGGGTTGGACTTGACGTTGTAGATCTCACCACAGTCTTCACAGGTACGGCGTGTTGTCAGGCGGTCGAGAATGACTTCACGCGGAACGTCGATTTCAACGGCGAAGTCGAGTTTTTCACCCATTTTTTCCAGCAGCACCTTCAGGGCTTCAGCCTGGGGAATAGTGCGTGGGAAGCCGTCCAGCAGGTAACCGGCCTGGCAATCGTCTTCTTTCAGGCGCTCTTCCATGATGCCCATGATCAGGTCATCAGAAACAAGGTCGCCAGCCTTCATCGCAGCTTCAGCTTTCTTGCCCAGCTCTGTGCCAGCAGCAACAGCACCGCGCAGAATGTCGCCGGTTGAGATTTGTACAGAGCCGTCCATCTTGGTCAGCAGTTTAGCGACGGTGCCTTTGCCAGCACCCGGTGCGCCTAGAAGTATCAATTTCATGGGGAAACCCTCGGAAAATTATAAAATTCAGTACCTTAGATTAATCTTTAATCCGGCACCGTGGAAAATCAGCGCGTATTTTCCTGCTATCGGGGGCTGAAAGCAAATATTATGAGGTATTAATACAGCTGAAGATGTATTTTTTTATTAAATTGCCTGCTAATAGAGGCTAATTGACTGATTTACACCACTGTTTTCCTATACTTGCTGTTAAGACTAAACAGCAGAAGAGGCGTTCGAATGGCAGTGCTTATCCAGACCGTTGATGGTGTCGTGGTAAACCGGTTTGATGTCGATGTTTCGGGACTGAAAATTGGCCGTACTGAGGGCAACCAGGTGAGGATTGATGATTCAGCTGTAAGCTCCAGTCATGCCGAAATTCTTGTTGCGAAAGATAGCACGGGTCGGGATGTATTTGTGATCCACGACAGGGATAGCACCAACGGTACTTTTGTTAATGACAGGAAAGTCGATAGCCAGGCCCTGAATCACCAGGACGTGATTCGCGTTGGCTGGAACCATTTCACATTTATCGACGAGAGCCAACAGGACATCGAGAAAACGGCTGAAATCAAGAAAAGCTGGGTTCCCGGCGTTTATTACACCAAAGACTAATTCAGGTTTTGATCTATGACGGATAACGTAATCGCATGTTACGTTAATATCTCGTCAGTCATATCAAACACATGAGTTGATCAACAAGTGTACCAATCAATCCGCGACAAGCTTCACCTCGAAGCAGATTTACCGTATATAGAGCACTGGTCTGCAGCGCCGGATTTTCTTGAGCTCATTTCAGACCATTGTCTCGAGTACAGGCCGAACAATATTGTCGAATGCAGCAGCGGTCTGACAACCCTGATTCTGGCACGTTGCTGCCAGCTCAATGATAAGGGTAGAGTACTGAGTCTGGAGAATGGGTCTGAATATGCTGAAAAAACCCGCGAAGATCTGAAAGCCTTTGGACTGGAACAGTATGCCGAAGTCATCCATGCCCCTTTGCATGAGGTCATCATTAATAGTCGCGAATACGCCTGGTATCATCTCGAAGCCCTGCATGCTGTTTCAATAGACATGCTGGTCATCGATGGGCCATCCGGTTTTACCCAGAAGCATGCGCGTTACCCCGCAATACCTATGTTGTATGACAGGCTTTCCCACGAATCTGTCATCTATCTGGATGATGCGTCCAGGGAAGATGAAAAGGAAATCGTCGAAATGTGGCGCAAGGAATATCCCTCGCTATCGCACGCTCACATCGAGACTGAGCGGGGTTGCTCGTTACTTTCCGTACACAAGACTTGATGCGTCATGGCGAGGGCTCCATTCTGCCAATGCTGCGTTCAGATCGTCTTCAGTCCTTGAGTTTTCTTCTTGGCTGATCACCAAATTTACGCTGGATCGCCGGACTGTTCTTTTCTTTAACCGAGAATGCAACACGACCATACAGGATGCACCCCTTCATGCCGGGGTCGCACGGCCGTTGCTTCACTTTTTCACATCGCCCCTTGATTTCGTGGGGGCATCCCCAGGCGCCTGACATAAAATTATTAACGAGTGAAATTAAAAACAGGCAGTTTACCCGGAGTTTTTGTTAATCTTCTTGATCCATGTCTGCTTCTATTTTTTTATCCAACAGGAAGAGAGTGAGGCAGGTTATATTTCATCCATCATTAAATTCATCAACCTGCATGATAGGTTTGAACCATGGTTACAACTGAATACAGGCGTGTGCGTGTGTGGACTGGCTGGGCAAGACTCAGTCATGCAGCCATCGCTTTGGCCTCAATCGCATTATTGTTGAGTGGCTGGGCAATTGCTGAAAGTCCATCCATGGCTGAAGCCGCATCAGAAGTACATTACCTGTCAGCGAGTGTGCTGGTTTTCGGCCTGATTATTCGCCTGGTATTGATGTTTTTCAGTCAACAGCATCAACGCTTGTCCAATTTGTTCCCGGCTTCAAACGAACTCGGTGCCATAGCGCAGACATTACGTTTTTATCTCAGCTTTGGCAGGTTACAGATGCCGCGCTGGTATGCACAAAATCCATTATGGAAACCTGTTTACCTGGTCACGTATATCGCATTATTGCTACTGGTTATAACCGGGGTATTCATGCCCGAGTCTGACCTGTTGCTAGGGTTCTATGTGCCGTCTGTACACGCGTTCTGGGCGCAGTTTTTGCTATGGTTCAGTTGTTTGCACATAGCCGCTACCATCTGGCATGACTACCGCAATGAAACAACAGATGTGTCTGCCATGATAAACGGCTACAGACTATTTATGATTGAGCGTGAGCAGGGTGGTGAGTCTGATGCAAAGGTTCAGGTTGTTACGCTGGACTCATTAAAGCAAAAATAATTAAAGAAGGCGGGCCGTGCGCTGTTGGCCCGCCTTGAGTAAATACTGTGCCTAGCTGTAAGACTTGCTGATTTCTTTGACCAGGTCTTCGCAGGCCTCCGCACAGGCGCGGCATTCATGATGCTCATCATGCTCGCGACACTCTTTTTCGCAGTCTTTGCAGGCCTGCGCGCAGATTTTTGAATACGCTTTTGCATATTCAGAATTCGAAGCGACCAGGTACGTGAATCCATTGCATATGGCTATCATCTCGGTAACCTTGCTCGCGCATTTCGCCAGTTCTGTATCACCCTCGATGAAACTGGTCATGCAGTGCGCGATACAACGCTCACCCTTTTCCAGGCAGTCGAGTACGGCTTCGTGCACGTCTTCATGCTGGGTTCTATGCTTGCTGTGATCGTGGCCAGGCATTGCAGCAGTTGCAGAGCCGGCATAAGCCAGTGATGCGGCTGCACCCATGCCAATCAGTACCTCGCGGCGGCTGATCGAATTGTTTGTTGTCTGTTTGTTATCCATGGTTTCTAGATCTGACATCGTTGGTCTCCCGTAAATGGTTTGTGCACGCTTGTTAATATAAAACAGATTGAGTGTAGATGTATATCACGCACATATATCTATGTACACGGGCTTGTGAACTGTAAATAGTGATGCTGATACACTATGCGCCAAATATTCTTGATAACACAAAACCAGATATAAGATGATTCGATGATAAGAGCGCTGGCATTAACTTTCCTGTTAGCTTGTGGCCTGG
>JARFRD010000140.1 GCA_029287435.1 Gammaproteobacteria bacterium | reverse complement strand
CCCACCCCCACCCCCCCGCCGCCCACCCATCCACCACCTCTCCCACGACCACCGCTGTATCCACTACCGCGAAGTCGTAGTAAGGGTCATTTGTGTTTTAGTGACACTCATCCTATCTCAGTTGTGGGTACTGTTTCACCGTCTGTGCCACTGAACCAGGTGAACCCTTCACCCCACAATGTAAGTACCGGTTATGGCGCAGTGCCGCAACCTCAACCCATCGCCGTGCCGCCAAAGCAAACAGTCAATGCGCCACCGCAAAATGTCTACCCGATACCACCAAAGGTAACTAGCGGGACAGGTGCAGTGCCTAAACCTCAACCAACTGCAATTATCACGCATGTTGACAGTAGCAATCTACATCCACAGGTGCTGTTACGGCAACAAGCACTGCACAGTAACTACAAGTTCGAAGAAATCGAGCAGATGATCAATAATACTCAAGTTGATGTATACAGGGGCAATGATGCTTCAAGAATGATTTATCAGGATACCTTGACGATGTACAAGAGGGGGTTTCACCTTACCGTTCTTGGTATAAAGGAGCCTACATTTGTCGATACCGCGGAACCTACTGAGTCTGAAAGGTTACGCTCATTTACCTTCTATTTTGATTTTGCTAGTGCAGAGATCAAGCCTCAACAAGAAGTGTTGTTCAGTAAGATAATCAATGAACACCAGAAAACGGGTAAGAAGATCATTATCGTTGGAGAAACGGATGATTTTGGTAGTGAAGAATACAATAAACATCTAGCCGTTCATCGATCGATAAAGATCATAGATGAGCTGAAATCACGAGGCGTCGAGGGTAATGAGGTAGAGCTAAGAGTTCTTGTCAGATGCTGCCGCACAGATCATCCAACAAAAGAGTCACTCGCAGAAACTAGAGATCAACGTATTACGTGGGTACATTTCGAGTAACGACAGAAATAAAATCAGTCTTTAAAGTACTATACGAGCGATTTAGTGATTCGATCACATCGGTTGGCTGGGTCGAAAGTTACTTAAAGTAATGAAAAAAATTTCAAAACTACCCGCTTTTGGCCGAAAACAGACATTCACTAGTATTAACACTAGACTGGTGTGAGTGTTTATAACGATGGCGAGTGTATCACCATCATTTTTTCAATCTGCATATCCCTAAACGAATGCGGTATGCCGCCAACACCGTGGCCGGATACTTTCAGGCCGGCAAATGGCATCCAGTCGACACGAAAAGCGGTATGGTCATTGATCATGACAGCGGATGCATTCAGGTGTTTGAAGGCATGCATGCAGGTGTCGATGTTGCTGGAGAATACGGCGGCCTGGAACGAAACCTCGAGAGCGTTGGCCCGGACAAGTGCTTCATCGATATCTTTATACGAATAAACCTGTATTACAGGCCCGAATACTTCGTTACATGAGATAGTGGCATCATCGGGTGCATCCAGCAGTACGGTTGCTTCATAAGTGCTGTCGCTCAACTTGTTGCCGCCAGCAATAAGCTCGGCACCGTTGTTGACGGCATCCTGCACCCAGTCGTGGATACGGTCGGTTTCAGCATGGCGTATTAGTGGACCGATGTCGGTATCAGGCAAAGTGGGGTCGCCAATCTTCATCTTGCTGCCAGCCTCGGCGATGCGTGTGGCCAGTTCGCGCGCGATGGATTCATGTGCATAGACGCGCTGCACGGAAACACACACCTGTCCTGCATGGTAGAAGCCGGCTTTTGATAGCAGCGGTATGGTTCTTTCGAGATCGGCGTCTTCTGCAACGATAACCGGTGCAACACCACCGTGTTCGAGTGCACACCTTGCGCCGGGTGCGAGCCTGGAGCGCAGCATCCAGCCAACTTTGGCACTACCAATAAAACTGAAAAAGCCGACGCGTGGGTCAGACACCATTTGTGAAGTAACCTCGTTGTCTGAAGTAATAAGCCCCTGGCACCATTCTTCAGGCAGACCCGCTTCTCGTAAAATAGCGATCAGTCGCATACAGGATAATGGTGTGTCGGATGCGGGCTTGATAATCACCGGGCAACCAGCGGCTATGGCAGGACCAACCTGGTGTACCGCAAGGTTCAATGGATGGTTGAATGCACTGAGTGCGACCACGACACCGATAGGTTCATGCGTGGTAAACGCGAGGCGATTCATCGACGCTGCATTTTTTTGCATCGGTATTTCTTCACCATGTTCGGTGCGCAATACTTCAATACAGTTCTTAATGCCATCGATCGCGCGCGTGACTTCAACTTTTGAATCAACCAGTGGTTTGCCACCTTCACGTGCGGCTTCAATCGCAAGCTCATCAAACCGCGATTGCATGATCTCCGCGGTTTTATTTAAAACCTCGATGCGCTTCTCTGCTGTTAACCAATTATTGCGGTCACGATAGAGAGTATCCGCCGTGGCCAGTGCCTGCTCGACAGCTTCGGCACCACCGGTATCGATGGTTGAGATCAATGCACCGTCGAAGGGTGCAGTGACTTCGATCTTGCCGTTGGGAGTGGTGCCGGGGACCATGATGGTGAAGTGTTGAGTCATAGCATTAACCTTTCTTGTTTGGCTGCGGAGGTGCAGAGACGCAGAGTTTTGTTTTTATGTTAGAAACTAGTCGTCATTGCGAGGAGCGGTAGCGACGTGGCAATCTCCTGCGGTCTTGCCATAGATTGCTTCGCCAAGTTTATCCTGAGCTTCGTCGAAGGGCTCGCAATGACAAAAACTCTGCGTCCTCTGTGCCTCTGCGGTTAATAATACCTATATGGGACACGCTATATCCCCAAGCCTTTCAGTAAGTTTCAAATTCTCACGATAATCAATCGGTACCACGATAAGGCTTGGGCCTTCTTCTTCAAAAGCAGTTTCGAGTGTGTTTACCAGGTCATTGCTGTTGTCGACGATATGTCCATGCCAGCCGAATGCACTTGCAAGCTGCATCCAGTCCGGGTTGTTGAACGACAGATCGGTATGATGACCAAACTCGTTTTGCTGTTTCCAGGCGATCAGGCCGTATTCCTTGTCTTCCCAGATCATGACCACGATGTTCGAGTTCAGGCGTTTTGCGGTTTCCATTTCCTGTACATTCATCAAAAAACCCGCATCACCGCAGATAGAGAGAATACGCCTGTCGGGTAAAACCAGGTCGGCAGCGATAGCACCGGGCAGGGCAAAGCCCATGGAGCAGAAGCCATTCGGTATCAAACAGGTATTAGGCTCATGGCACTGGTAGTGACGCGCGACCCACATCTTGTGGGCGCCGACGTCTGACAGTAAAACATCTTCGCGTCCCATTACCTGGCGTACATCCCACAAGACTTTCTGCGGCTTGATCACACCCTGGGTGTCATCGTCTTTATAGGCGGCGAGTTCGGCCTGCATTTCACGTCGTGTCGCAGCCTGCTGGCTGGTATCGAAGCTAATGCCATCTTCTTTTGCATCAACGCGTTCATTCAGCATCCACAGCGTGTGCGCGAGGTCGCCGACGATCTCTGTTTCCGGGTGATAGTCTTCATCGATCTCTGCCGGTAGAAAATCAGCATGAATAATGTGCTTGTCACCGGCTGCATTCCACAAGTGTGGATGGTACTCGACCATGTCGTAGCCAAGTGCAAGCACAACATCGGCCGCATCCAGCGCGCAGGCGACCACGTCTTTGGATTGCAGGCCGATCGTGTATAAACAGTAATCGGCATCCATGTCGACGCAGCCTTTGGCCATGAAGGTGCTGATGACACCGATACCGGTTTTTTCGCAGAAGAGCCGCAACTGTTTGCTTGCGCGTTTGCGGATGCAGCCATTGCCTGCGAGGATGACCGGTCGCTTTGCTTTCTTCAGGATATCGAAAGCCTGGTTGACGATCTTGTCATCAGGTACGGGGCGACGGAAGCGTTGTGGTTTTAGTGGATTTGCCGAAGTTTCTTTTTTGGCAATGTCTTCCGGAAGTTCGATATGTACGGCGCCGGGTTTTTCGGTTCGCGCTATACGAATGGCCTTGCGTACGATTTCGGGGATATTGTTTTCATGCAAGACGGTCGTAGCCCACTTGGTGACCGGTTCAAACATGTGGACCACATCCATGATCTGGTGTGATTCCTTGTGCAGTCTTTCAGTATCACCCTGACCGGTAAGCACGAGCATGGGTGCGCGATCCATGTTGGAGTCGGCAACACCGGTAATCAAGTTGGTCGCTCCGGGGCCCAGTGTACCAAGGCAACCGGCAGTATGGCCGGTCAGGCGTCCATAGATTTCTGCCATGAAGGCAGCGCCCTGTTCGTGACGGCAGAGGATAAAACGAATGTTGTCCGACATTTCCAGCGAGATCATGAAATCGGCGTTTTCCTCGCCGGGTACACCAAAGATGTAGTCGATTCCTTCGATCTCGAGGCATTGCACGAACAGGTCTGAAGCTTTCATCCGGGTCCTTTCCTATGGGCTTTCGTTAACCGTATGAGATGGCAATAATATGCAGGCATCATAGCCCTGAAGGTGACTGTTGCCAATAGCCGGCATGGCGCTGACAAGCATCGTGTGAAACCTCCATACTGAACAGGCCTATGATAGAATCATGCCACTATTAAATGCACACCGGAGATCAACGTGAGAGCACGGCTGATAACACTTTCACTGATAGTTTTAACCGTAGCGATGTTCAGGTTATTACCGCATCCCCCGAATGTTTCGCCGGTTGCTGCACTTGCGCTTTTTGGTGGCGCGTACTTTTCTGACAAACGCCTCGCATTCCTGGTTCCGCTACTGGCGCTTTTTCTGAGTGACCTGCTGATTGGCCTGCATGACACCATGCTCTTTGTATATGCAGGTTTTGCCATGACCGTCATGATTGGTTTCTGGATCAGTAAGAATCGTTCCGGCGCACGCATTCTTACCGGTGTATTGTCTTCGACGCTGCTGTTTTACCTTGTGACGAATTTCGGCTCATGGTTATCACATGGCATGTATCCGCTGACAGCAGAGGGATTGTTACAGGCTTACGTGGCAGGTATCCCGTTTCTGCATTACAGCCTGATAGGCAACCTTGTATTCAGTGCCTTGCTGTTTGGTGGTTACGCTTTATTGCGGCGTAGCTATCCATCATTGGCTGAGGCCTGAGTTTCTCGTTCAAACTGTTTACGGCTTGATACCTACACCTTTGTTCAACAGGTGCATGGCGAAGGCAAACAGTGCCGAAATAAACAGGATTATGATGATGAAGGCCGCGGTCAGGTCGATATCAGATACGCCGAGTAATCCATAACGAAATGCGTTGATCATATACAGTATCGGATTGGCCAAGGATACGTTTTGCCAGAATTCCGGCAGCATCTTGATAGAATAAAATATACCGCCGAGATAGGTGAGTGGTGTCAGTATGAATGTCGGGATGATGGTTATATCATCAAAGGTTTTTGCATAGATAGCATTGATCAATCCAGCCAGCGCAAACAGTATCGACGTCAGTATAAAAACAATAAGCGTAATGCTGTAGCTGTGAATCTGGATCTTCGTAAACATCATGGAGACAACGGTTACCACGATACCGACAACCATGCCTCGCAACATGCCTCCCGAAACATAGCCCGCAACGATGACGTAGTTAGGCAACGGTGCCACCAGCATTTCTTCAACGCTCTTGTGAAATTTGGAGCTGAAGAACGAGGATACGCAGTTCGCGTAAGAGTTGCTGATAACTGACATCAGGATCAGGCCGGGAACGATGTAGTCGATATAGGCAAAGCCGTCGATATCGCCAATTTGTGACCCGATCAGTTCACCAAAAATTATGAAGTACAGCGCGACAGTAATTGCTGGTGGTAACAC
>JARFRD010000117.1 GCA_029287435.1 Gammaproteobacteria bacterium | reverse complement strand
CTCGGGGTGTTTCTGCTGTACATACTCAACCATTTCGATGCCATCGCCATCCGGCAGGCGCATGTCGGTGAGACACAGGTCGAAAGCTTCGCTGTTGATCAGGTTATAGGCTTCAGCAAGGTTACCGGCAGAGCGGGTATTAAGGCCCATACGGTTCAGCGTGATTTCGATGAGCTCGCAGATGTCGGGTTCATCATCAATGATAAGCACATTTTTTGCGGACATTAACCGGCTGTTCCTGTTGTGCGTGTCTAGTGTGAGAGTTCCGAGTTCAGCATTGCAACCGTGTTGCCACCGTGTTGTGGTGCCTGCAAGAAATAAATTCTGAAACAGGTACCACCCGCGGGCAATGCGATGTGACGTATTTTAGCACGGTTGCTTTCGGTAACTTCCTTGGTGATATATAAACCGAGCCCGGTACCTTCATTACTGGTGGTAAAAAACGGGTCAAATATCTGTTGCGCAGTTTCTGCATCTATACCCGGACCGTTATCAATAATGTCGATAAATGGCTGGTCTGATTCCTTGTTTTCGCCCCCCTTGATGCTGATCATGATATTGCGCTTATCCATGTTTGAATGGTTCACTGCGTTACCACACAGGTTCCACATCACCTGGTGCAGGTGACTGGAGTCGAACAGTACGCGCGTGTCTTGTGGATCAATCTGGATACGAACCTGTTGCAGATCCAGGCCCTGGGATGAGGTGTATTCTTCGCGGAAAGTTTTTAGCCATGGTAGTAGCTCAATGGCTTCGGGAGTGCCACGTTGTTGTCTTGATAGCTGTAATACATTCTCTACCACACCGTTGAGTCGTTGTGCCTGGGTGTTGATGATACCGGTGAGCTTTTTATCCGGCCCCTGTTGAACGGCTTCGTCGAGCAGCTGTGAGGCATGTTGTATGGCGGCAAGCGGATTACGGATTTCGTGCGCAATACTCGCAGTCAGGCGGCCCAGCGAGGCGAGACGAACTTGCTGGAAACGCTGGTTAAGCTGGGTAGCGTCTTCGATGAATATCAGTGTTGAACTGTTATTACCTTCTTCCGGATTAATGCGGCTGAAGCCCGGTTGTATATCCGGCAAGCCGTGACTTTGCTGTACCGGTTTCACCGGTACTGCAGCAGTGTTCGCCTTCCAGTCTGTGTATCGTGCGTGCAGGTCGGGAAAGGCCTGTTTTAAAGAAGTGTGGTGGGGAATATGTCGGTGTCCAAGCAGGCTTTCAGCTGCATTATTCGCCATCTGGATGTAGCCATCCGTATCCACAACCAGAATACCGGTGCGCATATTACGAATAATGTGCTCATTCATTTGTACAGCACTTTTTAATTCACGGCTGCGCTCGCTGATAATCTGTTCACTTTCGCGCAGACGCCGTGCATAAATGGATGTTGTATAGGCAAAGGAGAAAATCAGGATACCGAGCAAGCCTGTTTGTACATAGGCCTCACGATAGTGTGGCAGCATCAACTGCGAATAGATGTGTTCACCTAGCAGCGCAAGCGATGTGGTCGCAGCCAGGAATAACGTAGTGCGTCGTGGCAGGAACAGGCTGGTCATCGACACATTGATGATCAGCAACATGCCGATGCCTGATAATACCCCGCCACTGGCGTGCATTAACAAAATAATGGCTACAGTATCGACGCAGGTTTGCAGTATGACCTGTAGATCAAGCCCGGGTTTATGCAGGTATATAGTGACAGTAAATAATATGAATGACAGTGTGTAGGCAACCGATGTCAGGAAAAACAGGATTGGGTCATAGTCCTCCGGGCGAATAAACAGCTCGGTCCAGCCGTTGAGATACAGCACCAGAAAAAAACAGGACAGCGCGCCGCGGTAATAATTGAACAGGCGCAGGTATTGCCAGCTCCGGTTGTGCTGTTCGGGATTGTCTGCAGTATTAGCGGTTGTTTTTATGGCTTTGTTCCCAGTCGCGCAAATGCTGTGGACAGCAGAATGCATCACTACCTGAGATAATAGCTTCTTTTTTAGGAATGTAGGTTTCGCACTGCAGGCATTTCGTCATATCATCCGTTTTTGCGGCACGTACTTTTGCAGGTTGCTGCTGACGCCGGGAGAGGCGGTTTTTAACAATCATGAAAATAACAACGACTGCTGCGAGAATGATCAGGCTACGAAACATCTATTACGAGTGGGTTATTAATGAGTAAATCCGTCAAGGTTGCCATGGTACAGGATAATTTCCTCGTCGGCGACATTACAGGAAATACGCAGCGCATGCTGTCGCGAATATCCGAGGCAAGTGATCAGGGTGTAGACCTGGTCGTGTTTCCCGAGCTGGCCCTGGTGGGTTATCCACCCGAGGACTTGCTGTATCGGCCGGGTTTTCTGCGGCAGGTTGAACGCGCGGTTGAAACGATTAAACGATCCGTAGAGGGTGTCGATGTCATCTTTGGCCTGCCACGCAAGCAGGATGGCAACTTGTTTAATGCGGCCGTGTGGATACGTGATGGCGAATATATTGCGCAATACCACAAACAGTCGCTACCTAACTATTCCGTGTTCGACGAAGTGCGCTATTTTTCTGCAGGCGCGGACACCTGTGTCGTTGAGTTAAACGGTACACGTTTCGGTCTGGTTATCTGTGAAGACTCATGGGAAGCCGAACCGGTTGCGCAGGCAAAAGAGCAGGGTGCTGAAGCCGTTATCATCATCAATGCCTCGCCTTTTCATGGTGGTAAATATGAAGAACGCTTACACATGCTGCAGCAACGAATACAGGAAAGCCGGCTACCGATGTTTTACGTCAACATGGTCGGTGGCCAGGATGAACTGGTATTCGATGGTGACTCGCTGGTTGTGGACCAGTCTGGCAAAGTCGTGGCCAGGGCACCGGCCTTTGAACCTGCCAGCATTGTTATCGATTTAACTGAACAAGGGCCAGTTGCGCTAGAACCCGGGGTTGATACTGCACTGTCGTTTGAACAAGCCATTTATCGTGCGCTTGTGCTCGGCACCCGGGATTTTGTTAACAAGAATGGTTTTAGCGGCGTTGTTGTCGGGCTCTCGGGTGGCGTGGATTCTGCCCTGACACTGGCGATTGCAGCCGATGCCCTGGGTGCAGACAATGTGCACGCGGTAATGATGCCATCACGCTACACCGCTGATATCAGCATTGAAGATGCACAGGCGGAAGCACTAGCCCTGGGCGTTCGATACGATGTCATTTCTATCGAAAGTGCTTTTGAATCTTTTCTGTCGTCACTTGCCGATGTCTTTGCCGGAGCTGAAGCCGATACAACAGAAGAAAATATTCAGGCGCGTAGTCGAGGTGTTATCCTGATGGCGATATCCAACAAGAGCGGGCGCATGGTATTAACTACCGGTAACAAGAGTGAAGTGGCCGTGGGTTATGCGACACTATACGGCGATATGTGCGGCGGCTTCGCACCATTAAAAGACGTCTACAAGACACTGGTCTACCGCCTGTGTCATTACCGAAATACAGTTAGCCAGGTCATCCCCGAGCGGGTAATAACACGACCACCTTCTGCCGAACTCCGCGAAGACCAGGTTGACCAGGATACATTACCGGATTACGAAGTACTCGACAAAATTCTCGAACTCTCCGTCGAACAGGATTTATCAGTTGCAGACGTGGTTAAAGCAGGCTTTGACCAGCAAACGGTAGAGAAGGTTGTGGGTATGGTGCAACGTAATGAATACAAGCGCAGGCAGTCAGCGCCCGGTGTCCGAATCACGCGAAGAGCCTTTGGACGAGATCGGCGTTATCCCATTACCTCGGGTTACCGGCCCAAACTGTCAGATTAAAAAATATCCTGCCACCAGGAAGTGGGTGGTTTATCAAGCGCATTGTCCAGTTCGGTCACATTTGAAGTCGGTGCCTGGTTCATATCAAGTATGCGCTGGGTATCAGTAGCAAGATTGTCTAATCCCATTTCTGTGTAAGCCGTAACCAGGATCTCAAGGGCGCGGTTCCTCGAGGTCGAGTTTTCATAGCGTTCGATCACGATCTTTGCGCGATTGGCTGCTCCCAGCCATGCTTTCCTGGATAGATAGTATTCGGCAACGTCAATTTCATGTTGCGCAAGTTCGTTGCGCAGAAAAACCATGCGTTGATAGGCGTCACCGGCATATTTACTGTCCGGGTAGCGCCGCACCAGGGTTGCAAAATCATTGAATGAATTATGCAGTGTTTCTGTGTCGTGTTCAGACTTGTCGCGCTTGAACCAGTTGTCGAGCAAACCGGTGCCGCGCTTGAAGTTGGCCATACCCTTGAGATAGTAGACGTAGTCGATATTCGGATCACGCGGGTGCAGGCGCAGGAAGCGATCGGCAGCACTTATCGCGGCATCGGGTTCATCGAATTTGTAATAGGAGTAGGCAATATTCAACTGCGCCTGCTTCGCATAGGGATCAAACGGGAAACGTGCCTCGAGCGTTTCCAGGTGTTTGATCGCTGTTTCAAAGTCATTGGAATAAAGCGCTTCATCGGCCTCATCGTAAAAATCTTTCGCGGTCCAGTCTTTCGTGGGATCTGATTGAAAGGTACTGCAGGCCTGTATCATCACGAGCAACAGCAGCGCAGGTAAGTATCGCATCAGTAAAAAAGGTTCGTTGAGAAATTACGGTATCCGTTAGAATGGCACATTATAACCGAGTTCAACTTTTTACTCTCAATGTCTGAAACGGAAGCAAATAAGCCCATCATCAAGCAGGTAACCGAGCAATATGCAGGGCAGCGGCTGGATGCGGCACTGGCATCGTTGTTCCCGGATTACTCCCGCAGTCGTCTGCAGGGCTGGATCAGGCAAGGCCTGGTGCTGCTCGATGGCCAGGCAGTCAAGCCCAAAACCCGGCTCGTTGGTGATGAGCTGTTGCAATTAAACATACAGGCCGATGAGCCCGAGACGTCGTTTGTTGCGCAGGATATCCCGCTGGACATCGTTTTCGAAGACGAGCATTTGATTGTGGTCAACAAGCCTGCAGGTCTGGTCGTTCACCCGGCTGCCGGCCATTATGACGGCACCCTGGTCAATGCCTTGATCTTCTATGACGCAGCATTGCAGCAGGTGCCGCGTGCCGGGATTGTGCATCGGCTTGATAAGGATACGACGGGATTGATGGTGGTCGCGAAAAACATCAAGGCACACAAATATCTTGTCGATGAAATTCAGCAACGCCTGGTCAAGCGTGAATACCAGGCGGTGGTTCACGGCGTGGTTACGGCAGGGGGTACCGTCGATGCGCCTATAGGACGCCATGGTCGAGACCGTGTGCGCATGTGTGTTCGTGAAGATGGTAAGCCCGCGATAACGCATTATCGCGTGATCAAGCGCTATCGTGAACATACACATTTACAGCTGGAACTTGATTCCGGGCGTACCCATCAGATTCGTGTGCATATGCAGAGTATTCGCCATCCCATTGTAGGCGACCCGGTCTACGGTGGTCGTCAGCGTATTCCCTCACAGGCAGATGAAGCTTTTATCCGGCATCTGCGAGGCTTTCATCGCCAGGCGTTGCATGCTTTTCGTCTCAGCCTCGATCATCCAGTCACGGGTGAGCCCTTGTCCTGGCAGGCACCGTTACCTGAGGATATGACTGAATTGCTCGCGGATATGCAGCGCGACCTGGATCAACATCATGCCTGATCAGTCACCGCCTGGATTTATTACTCCAGATTGGCCGTCACCTTCCAATGTGCGGGCACTGACAACCTTGCGTACCGGCGGTGTTAGCCAGGGGCCTTACCAGAGCTTTAATCTTGCCGTGCATACAGAGGATGATCCCGTACGGGTCGAACAAAACAGGCAGTTGCTGAAGCGCTATCATCAACTACCACGAGATCCGGTGTGGTTATCGCAGGTCCACAGCGATCATGTTATTTGTATTGATGATATCCCTGCAGAGGCTGAAATACCTGATGCAGATGGCGCATGGAGTAAACAGCCGGGGCGTGTTTGTGCGGTGATGACAGCAGACTGTCTGCCTGTACTGTTGTGTAACAGGCAGGGCACACGAGTCGCTGCCGTGCATGCAGGCTGGCGTGGGCTGGCTTCGGGTATCGTGACACAGGGCGTGCGTGTCATGGAACAGCCGGCAGAGCAATTGTTGGCCTGGCTTGGACCGGCAATCGGCCCGCGTGCATTTGAAGTGGGAAGTGATGTGATGCAGGTGTTCACAGATAAAGATGCCCGCAACGAAAAAGCTTTTAACCAGGTCGATGACAGCCACTGGTTGTGCAATATTTATCATCTGGCTCGCAATGAGCTTAATGCACTTGGCCTCACGGCCATTTATGGTGGTGACTTCTGTACCTATGAAGAAGCAGAACGTTTTTACTCTTTTCGGCGAGATGGTAAAACCGGGCGCATGGCCAGCCTGATATGGCTTGAGTAGTCACACCTTTTTCAGCTTGTTTTTAAAAATTAGAACCGTTCTTGTTGTCATTTAACTATCTTCTGCTATACCAATAGTCACGGAGTCCAAATCTGCAGGGATATAGACGTTTTCAAATGTTCAAATACTTCCGAATGTGTCCGATTAAGCATAATAAACATTTGCTCATGGCAACAAAGAGCCAGTTTTTTGTCTGTTTACTGTTTACCGGGTTGATGTTTTCAATACTGCCAGTTACTGCTGCAGATGATGAGTACCTGAAGATGCTTGAAGGCGAGGCAGCCGACCTGCAACTTGATAACAAGGGCCAGTTAAAACAGGAAGACAAGAAGGCGGAGGATAGTGCGTCTTTCGGCTGGGGTGGAGAGCTGGAAGGTGAAAACATACCGTCCGGGCTTGCTAAAGAAGATTTCGAGTCAGTATTAAAGAAAAACTTCTATGGCACCTACGTATTCTTCAAAAAGCTTAACTCAACAGACAAAGATACGGTGTATTACCGTTATAGCAAAGAACAAAAGCCGGACCTTGAAAATGTGCGCAACAATATAATGACTTTATTAAAACGATAGTTTTTGAGGAATCAGGATGAAAAAATCAATCTTGCTCGGTGTATTAATGTGTTCCACAGCCATTGCCACATCATCAATGGCTGCAAACCTGGAAGTAAAAATCACCAAGGATAAACAATATTCAGTAGTAAACCATGGTGCTGAACTGGTTAAGGTGCAACGCATTCAGGATACAAGTCATGTGATCGATGGTTCGTTCGCAAAGACATCACGTCCATGCCCGCCATTCTGTGTTAACCCGATGACGGTTGCTGATGGCGTTGCAACTGTAGCAGAACTTGAAGTTATCAAGTTCATGGAGACTGCCATGCATCGTGGCGATGGTGCGCTGATTGATGCCCGCACGCCCAGCTGGCATAAAAAAGGCACCATTCCAGGTTCAATCAATATTCCTTTTACCGTGTTTGAAAAGCCGGTTGACGATCCTGAACTTGCCGAGGTTCTGGAAAGTCTTGGCGCTGTAGAGCGTTATGATGTCGGTACAGTCACTCGCACAATGGAACAGTTAGGCATGTTCGGTGGTGATCAGAAAACCGAGAACTGGGATTTTTCTAACGCCAAACAGTTAATGCTCTGGTGTAATGGCCCATGGTGTGGTCAGTCGCCACGCGCTATTCGCGCCTTGCTCAGCATGGGTTATCCTGCTGAAAAACTGTACTACTACCGCGGTGGTATGCAGATGTGGCAGTCGCTCGGCCTGACGACAGTTCTGCCAAATGAAGCTTCAGAGTATGCGAGTAAATAGAGTAACGTAGTTCACTCGACACACACAAAAAAGGCCGCTGTTTAAAGCGGCCTTTTTTATTGGATGGAGTATTTTTTATTGTTACTTAACACGCATACCGGGCTGGGCGCCGTCATCCGGGCTCAGGATGAACAGGTCTTTGCCGCCAGGGCCTGCTGCCAGCACCATGCCTTCTGATACACCAAAACGCATCTTTCTCGGTGCAAGGTTGGCCACCATGACCGTGAGTCGGCCTTCGAGCAACTCGGGCTGGTAGGCGGATTTTATGCCCGCAAACACGTTACGTGTTTCCCCACCGATATCCAGGGTTAATTGCAGTAGCTTGTCAGCACCTTCAACATGTTCTGCCTTGATGATTTTTGCGATACGCAAGTCGACCCTGGCAAAGTCATCAAATTGAATGGTCTCTGCGATCGGGTCGTCGGCCAGTGGTCCTGTGGCAGCTGACTCGCTCTCGGTTTGTTCAAGGTGTTCTGTAGACTGTTCAACCATGGCTTCTATCTGCTCTTTTTCTATACGTGTCATCAGGGGTTTGAATTTATTGATACTGTGATTCAGCAAAGGCTGCGCCAGCGCGTCCCAGGTGAGCTCGCTGTTAAGGAAGTCTTCTGAGCGTTGTGCAGTTTCCGGCAGTATAGGCTTCAGGTAGGTCATCAATACACGGAACAGGTTGATACCCTGTGTGCAGATGGCCTGTACTTGTGCTTCCCTGCCTTCTTCCTTGATCAGTACCCAGGGCTTGTTGTCATCGATATAGACATTGGCCTTATCTGCGAGTGCCATGATTTCGCGTACCGCCTTGCTGTATTCGCGATTTTCAAATTCCTTAGCGATGGCGTCGCCCGCGCTGACCAGTTCATCGTAGAGTTCGGCTGCAGGCAATTCTGCAGCCAGTTGATTGTCGAAGCGTTTATTGATGAAGCCGGCACAGCGACTGGCGATGTTTACTACTTTTCCTACCAGGTCCGAGTTCACCCGCTGCATGAAGTCTTCAAGATTCAGGTCAATGTCATCGACGCCTGAAGACAGCTTGGCGGCGTAGTAATAACGCAGGTACTCCGGCTTGAGGTTGTCGAGATAGGTGCGTGCCTTGATAAAGGTGCCACGGGATTTCGACATTTTCTGTCCATTAACTGTGAGGAAGCCATGACAGTAAACAGCCGTCGGTTTGCGGTAACCGGAACCGTCGAGTACGGCGGGCCAGAACAGGGTATGGAAGCGCGCGATATCCTTGCCGATGAAGTGGTGCAGCTCGGTGGTGCTGTCGCTGTGCCAGTAGGCATCGAAATCGATGCCTTCGCGATCACACAGGTTCTTGAAGCTGGCCATATAGCCAATCGGCGCATCCAGCCACACGTAGAAATACTTGCCGGGCGCATCCGGGATTTCAAAACCCCAGTAGGGTGCATTGCGTGAAATATCCCAGTCCTGCAGGCCCTCTTCGAACCATTCATCGAGCTTGTTGGCTATTTCAGGCTGCACATGACCGTCGCGCATCCATTTTTGCAGCATGTCGGCGAAGTCGCTGAGCTTGAAGAAATATTGTTCAGAATCTTTTTCGATTGGTGTTGCGCCTGAAATCGCGGATACCGGGTTTTTCAGCTCAGTGGGTGCGTATGTCGCGCCACAGACTTCGCAATTGTCACCGTACTGGTCTTCTGCGCCGCAGTTGGGGCAGGTGCCCTTGATAAAACGGTCGGGCAGGAACATCTCGGCTTCAGGATCATAAGACTGTGAGATTGTGCGCGTGGCGATATGGCCTGCATCACGCAGTTTCAGGTAAATCCCGCTGGACAGCTCGCGGTTCTCGTCGGAGTGCGTGGTGTAATAATTGTCGAACGCAATCAGGAAATCTGCAAAGTCTGCCTCGTGTTCTTTCTGCACAGCGGCAATCAGCTGTTCCGGTTCAATACCATCCTGTCGTGCGCGCAGCATTATCGGCGTGCCATGGGCATCATCAGCGCAAACATAGTAACAATGGTTACCGCGCAGGCGCTGAAAGCGTGCCCAGATATCAGTCTGGATATATTCGACCAGGTGGCCCAGGTGGATCGGGCCATTGGCATACGGCAGGGCGCTGGTGACCAGGATGTTACGCTGTGCTGTCATTGCTTGGTTACTGCTTGGACTCACTGATTCGATCGGCCGCATAACTTATCACGCCAGCCACATGCAATACAGCCTTAACATCTCAAAAGTAAGGGTTAAATCAAGTATTTACTGGTGTAGAATGCGGCATCATTTAGAAATGTGCCGAATGACGGCGTGAGGTTCGAAACATGAGCGTTTCTCAGGAGCAGATAGAATCTGCGATTAAACAATACATCGATCCGTACCTGGAGAAAGACCTGGTAACGGCTGGTGACGTCAAGGACACCACAATCGAAGGCGATACGGTCAAAGTCAAAATCGTACTGGGCTTCCCGGCTTATGGTTATGTCGACAAGCTGAACGAGGAGCTCAAACAGCTTATCGAGGCGATTGATGGCGTTTCGTCAGCTGAAATTGACACCAGCTGGGAGATCGCCAGCCATTCCGTGCAGGGTGGAATGAATCCACTGGAAGGCATCAAGAACGTGATTGCGGTCGCTTCCGGCAAGGGTGGAGTGGGTAAATCAACCACTGCAGTCAACCTGGCACTGGCGCTGCAGCAGGAAGGTGCGCGTGTTGGTGTGCTGGATGCAGATATCTATGGCCCCAGTGTTCCGCGTATGCTTGGTATCGAAGGCAAGCCTGAATCGACAGACGGCAAGTCGCTGGAACCTATGGGCGGACACGGCTTGCAGGCCATGTCGATCGGCTTCATGATCGATGAGGAAACGCCGATGATCTGGCGTGGCCCGATGGTTACCCAGGCGCTGGAACAGTTGCTGCGCGATACACGCTGGAAATCACTCGACTACCTCGTCATCGATCTGCCACCGGGTACCGGTGACGTGCAACTCACGCTGGCGCAGAAAGTGCCGGTGAGTGGTGCCGTCATCGTGACCACACCGCAGGACATCGCGCTGCTGGATGCACGCAAAGGCCTGAAGATGTTTGAGAAGGTCGAAGTGCCTGTACTGGGTGTTGTCGAGAACATGAGTATCCATATCTGTTCCGAGTGTGGTCATGCAGAACATATCTTCGGCCAGGGTGGCGGTGAGAAAATGTGCGAACAGTACAATGTTGATTTCCTTGGTGCATTACCACTGGATATCAGCATTCGTGAAAACGCCGATGGTGGTCATCCGAGTGTGGCTGACGACCCTAACAGCAAGACCAGTGAAATCTACCGCGACATCGCACGACGCACTGCAGCGAAGCTGTCGATGAAGGCGAAAGATTACACCGCGAAATTCCCGAATATTGTTATTCAGAATAATTGATAACCGCAGAGACGCACAGAAGTGCGGTCTTATAATAAAAAAGCAGCCTTCTGGCTGCTTTTTTTATGGTTGGCTCGGGTGACTGCTACAGAATCGCAACCGAACACAAATCAACTCTGCGTCCTCTGCGCCTCTGCGGTAAATCTCGCCGTTTCTGGCAAAGCACAATTTGGTAAAGCCTGATACAATTCCGCGCCAACTCCCTTCGACAAAACAGCAATTATGAGTATCAAATCCGACAAGTGGATCCGCCGCAGTGCCGAGCAGGGCATGATCGAGCCTTTCGAAGCCGGCCAGGTCAGGAGGAATGGTGAAGACCAGCGTATTATTTCCTACGGCACTTCAAGCTATGGTTATGATGTACGTTGCTCAGACCATTTCAAGATCTTTACCAACATCAATTCGGCAGTGGTAGACCCGAAGGACTTTTCCGAGCACAGCTTTGTCGATTTCACCGGTGATGTCTGCATTATTCCACCGAACTCATTTGCGCTGGCGCACACCGTGGAATACTTTCGTATACCGCGAAATGTGCTGACGGTCTGCCTGGGTAAATCGACCTATGCACGTTGCGGCATTATCGTGAATGTCACACCACTGGAACCCGAGTGGGAAGGGCATGTCACCCTGGAGTTTTCGAACACGACGCCACTGCCGGCAAAGATTTATGCAAACGAGGGTGTCGCCCAGATGCTGTTCTTTGAGTCAGATGAAGTGTGCGAGACGTCTTACCTCGACCGTGGTGGCAAGTACCAGGGGCAAACCGGGGTTACCCTGCCCAAGGCCTGATTGCAGAAGACTGTTAAAAATATCTGTATAGCCAATGCGTAGATTCCTGCCTACTTTTCTGCTGATAATCCTGGTACTCGCTTTTTATCCATTCGTGTTCAAGGATGATAGCAAGCAGACACTCAAGGGTTTGCCCTGGCAGGTAAACCTGTTAGCAGATGGTTCCAGCCAGGTGTTTGGTCTGACCCTGGACAAGAGCACGCTGGGTGATGCTGTCGATACACTGGGTACTGACATGGAACTCGCCGTGATCGCCGCCAGCGATGAAGCCGGTAATCTCGAGATGTATTATGCTCATTACCGGGCAGGCCTGCTCGGCGGCAAGCTGATTCTGGCCACTGCACGTGATGATGCCAGCACAATGGCTTATCGTATCAATGCAGTGAAAACCGAAGTACTCAAAACCGGATCGCGGAAATATGTGCTGACCGAGGAAGACCACGAGAAAGCTTTCCAGTCGATCATAACTAACATCGCATTCATTCCGGCAGTTAATCTTGATCATGACACCATCATCAAGCGCTTTGGTCAGCCGGGCGCGATTGTTCATCAGGATGAACTGGTGCATTATCTGTACCCCGAGAAGGGTCTCGCTATCGCACTGAGTGAAGAAGGCAAGGAAGTGCTGCAGTATGTTTCACCCAAACTGTTCAGTCGGCTGCAAGAGCCGCTGGAAAAGTAGGCAGCAGCAGTAAACGGGCAACTGTAGTCGCAGTTGAATAAACGGGGTTATCTGAAGCTGGTGATCTGCCAGCCTCTTTCTTCAGCAATCGAGCGTAAGGTGTCATCCGGGTCGACGGCCACCGGATGCGCGACTTCTTCAAGCAGTGGCAGGTCATTATGTGAATCGCTGTAGAACCAGCTGTTGGAAAAATCCTGTTGCGACTGTTCAAGCCAGGCGTGCAGGCGTTCTATCTTGCCATGCTGGAAGCAGGGTATGCCTTCGACCTTGCCGGTGTATTTGCCATTGATTTTTTCGGGTTCGGTCGCGATCAGGTGATGCACCCCAAAGGCCTCAGCGATGGGCCCGGTAACAAAACTGTTGGTCGCAGTAATGATCACCGTATGATCGCCCTGCGCCTGGTGCTGCGCAATTTTCTCCATGCCTGTCTTGCTCATGATCGGTCTGATGTGCGACTGCATGAACTCGCCGTGCATCGAGTGCAGCAGATCGGGGTCGTTATCTGCCAGTGGCGTCAGCGCAAAGCGCAAAAATTCGTGGATATCCAGTTCACCTTCAGCATACTGCTGGTAAAAACGTTCGTTGGCTTCTTCATAGAGCTGTTTGTCGACAAGGCCTTTTTCTACCAGGAAGCAACCCCAGAGGTAATCGCTGTCTCCAATGAGCAGTGTGTTATCAAGATCGAACAGGGCTAAGGACATGGTATTTGGGGTATTCCCGGTATTTTATTGTTGCGCGCGCAGATAGTACCTATTCGGCCCTCAATAGGCCAGTTGTTATGCTCTGAGCAGGGGGGCGAAATATTCGTTACTCGCTTTTTTTGCATCCTTCAGACACTCGGATTGGCCTTTTTCAGGTGTCTTGATGCAAATCAGGATGAATTCTTTTAATCCGAAAATTGTCTGTTAATATAATCGTAACAAGTTAATTTATTGTATGAGCTGAAAGCGCATGCAATACAAGTAGGGTATTATAAGTGATTGATTCTGATGGGTTCAGGGCCAACGTCGGCATTGTTTTGAGCAACCCGGAAGGTAAGGTCTTCTGGGCCCGACGCAGTGGCCAGAATGCATGGCAGTTTCCTCAGGGCGGCATACGTCAGCACGAGTCGCCGACAGATGCAATGTTTCGCGAACTGTACGAGGAAACGGGTCTGTCTACCGAGCATGTTGACGTGGTCGGGAAAACGCGTGGCTGGTTACGTTACCGTATTCCTAAACACCTGATTCGTCACCGTTCCAGGCCACTTTGCATCGGGCAGAAACAGATATGGTTCTGCCTGCGTCTGACGGGTTCTGAATCACACTTCAACCTGATGCATTCAGATAAACCGGAGTTTGATCGCTGGCGCTGGGTTGACTACTGGAAACCGGTTGATGATATCGTTTTCTTCAAGCGCAAGGTTTATCAAAGAGCACTTAAGGAACTTGAACCCCTGTTATTCGGATAGGACCATTGGCTAAACGCGCACCTGGCGTTGTCAGTAAGGTAACAGTTCCACCAGTAATACCACTGCGATCAGGATGAGCACGGGAAACTCGTTAAACCAGCGATACCAGACGTGTGAATGCCTGTTCCTGTCCATCTTGAAGTCAATCATCAGCTTGCCGCACCAGATGTGATAACCCACCAGTATGGCGACCAGTACGAGTTTTGCCTGTAGCCAGAATGCAGACCAGGGTGAACCAATCAGAAAGATCAACCAGAAGCCAAGAATTATTGTGATCAATGCGCCGGGTGTCATGATGCCCCAGAACAGTTTGCGCTCCATGATTTTGAACCTGTCATTGCTAATGCTGTCTTCAGACATCGCGTGATAGACGAACAGGCGTGGAAGATAGAACAGACCTGCAAACCAGGTCACCATAAAAATAATATGGAAGGCTTTAACCCATAACATCATTATTACCGCTACAATAAAAAGTGATTTCGCAATCTTACCGTTGTGAAAGATTTCAGCAAGACAATGAATCATATGAATAACAACAACACACACGGGCTATCAGAATGTTAAGCGTTGGTGTCGTCGGCGGAACAGGGTACACGGGTATCGAGTTGCTACGGCTGTTAATCATGCATCCGCAGGTAGAGCTCAAGTATGTAACATCGCGCTCCGAAGCGGGCACAAAAGTGTCTGATCTGTTTCCGAACCTGCGTGAGCACACCGATATTGAATTCACCGTACCTGATATTGATACCCTGAGTGAGTGCGATATCGTGTTCTTTGCTACGCCTAACGGCACCGCGATGAAAATGGTGCCCGACCTGGTTGCAAAAGGGTGCCGGGTCATCGATCTGGCAGCGGATTTCAGAATCAAGGATCAGGCCGTCTGGGAGCACTGGTACGGTATGGATCATGCCTGTGCCGAGTTACTGTCCGAGGCGGTTTATGGTTTACCCGAGATAAACCGCGAAGCGGTCCGTGATGCACGCATCGTGGCAAATCCCGGCTGTTACCCGACGGCTGTCACGCTGGGTTTTTTACCCTTGATAGAGAATGGCCTGGTCGAAGACCAGCACCTGATTGCGGATGCCAAGTCCGGCATCAGTGGTGCAGGACGTGGCGCCAATGTGGCTATGCTGTTCAGTGAAACTAATGAAAGCTTCAAGCCCTATGGTGTTGCAGGTCATCGCCATCTGCCGGAAATACGGCAGACCCTGGGCAATATCGCGGGCCATGATGTCGGGCTCACATTTGTGCCGCATCTGTTGCCAATGATCCGTGGCATCGAGGCCAGTCTGTACGCGGTACTCAATTCAACCGGCACCGATTTGCACGAGCTCTATGCGCGGCGCTATGCAGCCGAGCCATTTGTGGATGTATTGCCTGAGGGCAGCATGCCGGAAACGCGTTCGGTGCGGGGCGTCAACATGTGCAGGATTTCAGTATTTCAGCCGCAGGGCGGCGATACCGTCGTGGTGTCGTCGGTCATCGATAACCTTGTTAAAGGCGCTGCTGGCCAGGCAATACAGAACATGAACATCATGTCGCGTCTGCCTGAAACCGAGGGGCTCGTACATCCTGCGTTATTACCGTAACAATAAAAATAAACCCAGATGAACAACAAACCGATTCAAGCCAAGCACCTGATTACTGTCCAGCGCCCGTATCTCTGGGTGTTGAGCAGTATCGGACTTGTTCTCGTGGTCTGCCTGGCCGTATGGCTCTCCTATGAAACCGGTCGGCGCACAGCCGGCTATGATTCCTCAAATGTCGCCCAGATGGTGGATGCGATGCAGGAACAAATTACAGCGCTTGAGGGCGAATTAGCTGAATCTCGCCGACAAACTGCTATGCTTGAAAGGAACAGTCAAATTGATGGCGACACCAGTGCGCAGCTGAAAAAGACGCTGAAAGAGGCGCAGAGCGAAACACTGGAACTGAAGAAGGAACTGGCATTTTACAAGAGTATTGTGGCACCGGAGCAGGGTAAGCCCAGTATCGTCATCCAGACTATCCAGCTGAAACCGGAGCTGCCGACGGGCCACTACGATTACAAGATCATGGTCAGTCAGCAGGGTAAGAATAATAACTTCGCACGCGGTGTCATTGAAGTCAGCGTCGAAGGTAAAAAGCTGGGGAAAAAGCAGGTGCTGGCTTTAACCTCGATATCCGATGAAGCCAAGAAACCGATGAAGTTTGGTTTTAAATATTTTCAGAACTTTAAGGGGACACTGAAACTGCCGGAAGGGTTTGTTGCAGAAGCGATGCGGGTCAAGCTGAATCCAAAATCGAAGACACTCGAACCGGTTGATGAAAGGTTTCCCTGGGCAGATTTAACCGCAGGAGATTGATATGTGGGGCAGTAGTAACAAAATCCGTTCATCCAAGATTGAAACACTGATAGGCCATAGCATTGAGGTCGATGGCGACCTGAGCTTTAGCGGCGGTCTTCATCTTGATGGCAAGATCAAGGGCAATGTCACGGCTGAAAATGGCAGCCAGTCGGTACTGGTTGTAAGTGAGCAGGGTTGTATCACCGGTGATGTCAGCGTGCCTTACGCAGTTATCAACGGTACCATCAAGGGCAATGTGTATGCCAGCGAAAAACTGGAGTTATCACACAAGGCCTGCATCACCGGCAATGTGCATTACAACAATCTGGAGATGGCCAGTGGTGCCTCTGTGAACGGCAACATGCTGCACGAGAATAAAGAGCGCCGACTGCTGGAGCACCAGGGGAAAGAGGTTCAAAAATCGCCCGAATCGGAACAGCAGTCAGAGCAGGAACTGGATGACGCTGCCCTGGCTAAGAGCTGATTGCCGCGCAGGCGAGGCTGCCTGCACTCGGTAATAGTTGACTAAATTACTCAGGAAATGCTAATTTAGCCTAATCTAATATTGTTTGGCTAATACCTGTTGACCCGGGAAACCGGTAAAATAATCTTATGAGTATACAAGTTTCATTTACCCCGATGCAGCCGTCAGCTGA
>JARFRD010000092.1 GCA_029287435.1 Gammaproteobacteria bacterium | reverse complement strand
GGTAGACCAGGTACCGGTTGAACTTTCCGCAGCAACCGCAGCCGCTACCTCTTCATTAGGTACGCCTTCCTGACCTGTACATTTGAAACATGCTAACAGGTCTGTGTCGAGTGGCACATAATCTGGGGTCCAGTATTTATCTCGGTACTCCTTTACACCCGCTTGATAGGATTTCTCTGCCATAGTTAGTCTCCTGAATTCGTTGACTGGCTAAATTAAAAACTAAATTAAGTAGCGACTTTTAAAAATCAGTCGTAATAATAGGCTGCGACACCCATAAGCATCCAATCGATTTTTTATTGAAAACCTATAGTCATCTATCTATACATCATAAAAAACAGTTAACAAACAGCTATCTATTACGATGCAGCCCTGTTCCTGATGATATTTCTCAGGTGCCTGGTTTTTTCTATCATCCGGTTGGTTGAACGCAACCGACTGAAGGCAGACACCTGGTAAACATCTATCCATCTAACCTCGTGAGACTCATGACTGCCCGGCACGGGCAAATCGTCATCAGCCTCAACAAGAAAACGTATATCGATATGATCATGTGCGGGCACAGAATCTGTTGCCGGCACGGTATGAATATCGACATCAAAAATCTGTTCCGATAACAAACGTATATGGGAAGGATCCAGCCCGGACTCTTCGGAGGTCTCCTTCAGCGCAACCTGGAGTACATCAGAATCTCCATCTGCATGTCCGCCTGGCTGAAACCATTGATGCAACTTACCGTGATGCACCATAAAAATACGGGTCCTGTCCGGATTCACTACCCACGCCGAACCCGTGACGTGAATTGGGTGTTCACGATTGAATATCTCCTCGTGAGCCATAACCCAGCGTTTCGCACGTGCCACGTGACCCGCCTCGTCCATAAACGGGGTACTGTATGTATTCAGCAGTCTGAGAATATCTTGACGATGCATAATCAGGTACCCGGCGGATTCTGCACAGCGGCAATAGCCGCCGCTGCAGCTTCTTCGATATCTGCTTCCTTGCCAGCCAGCGTTAAACGACCGTAGGCACCTACCGCACGGCAATCGACGAGCTTGATGGATGCGGCTTTTTCCGCCTGATTAGCGGCATAGACGATATAACCTGCAGGCTGGGTTTCGAGAATGAACATGCTCTCACCCGGGATCATCATCGATCCGCCGCGATGCTGGCGGTTGATCAGCACGGTATGGTCATTGGTCATACCTCGAATAATCTCCGACCACTCGATCTTGCATTCATCACGCTCATCCAGTTGAGTACCCATACTGGAAAGCAGTATGTGACCGGCCTCGCGTACATCAGCCTGCGAGCGTGCATGGATAACCATTGAGCCAAAGGCACGCTCCACCACCTGCTGGGTAAGCTTGACCTGGGTGGCCTTGAGGGCGATATCCGTAACGCGATGCACGGCCATACCAGGTGCGACTTCTACCCACAGGCAGGAATCTCCCGGTACCGGCGGGAACCCTTGAGACACGGACGCCAGCAATTCTGCCAGTTGCGGCTGCAGTGAATCGATGAAGACGTAGGTTCTCAGCTCTACCATGCGCTCGTAAGCATTCCCGGATGTTGTATTAATACCGCAAAAACACGCGTGCAAATCAGCGGCCTTTTATCAGGGCGTAAAGCTTAGGCAAGTCAACTGGCCTTAACCAATCGATATTAGCTTTCGAATTGATAGAGATAAATCTATGAGTATGCGTGAAGCGTGATTAGCTCGATTGTGTGGAGATACATTCAATCATCTCAATAGCATTCGCATCAGGGTCACGGCAGAACAATGCGCGTCGCCCGCTACTGCTGAGCGTATATTCAACACCGGCGGATTCAAGCCTGTCGATAATATCATCCAGATAATTTACCCGTAACGCGGTGTGGCGATCTCTACCTCCGTGTTTGGGCCTGTCATCAACGGGATCCGGACTGGGCAGTTCGATCAAGTGTATCTGGTGACCATCACCAAGATTCAGAAATGCTCCGGCATAAGACAGGCTCGGCCGAGATGCATCGACCTCGAGCCCCAGAATCCCCTGGTAAAACTCAAGCGCCTTCCCAGTGTCGCTCACCAGTACACTGACGTGATCAATTCCGGAAATCATTGTCATCAGCTGACACGCTCCTGAAGAAATAAAACAAATCGCTTATACTATGCGCCGCTTCACGCACCGGCAAGCTAATCAATGAATCCAGACCTGAATAACTTACAGCCCTATCCTTTCGAGAAACTGGCTTCATTGAAAGCAGGCAGTACACCGCCTGGGGATCTCGCACATATTGCGCTGTCGATTGGCGAACCCAAGCACGATGCACCCGATATTGTGCTCGACACCATTCGTGACAACCTTGATGCGGCTAACCGGTATCCGCTAACCAAAGGTAGCCCCGAACTGCGTCAGTCAATTGCAGGCTGGCTTTCACGTCGCTTCATACTGAACAAAACAATCGACGCTGAAAAACAGGTAATCCCCGTTACCGGCACGCGCGAAGCATTATTTGCATTCGCACAATGCGTCATCGATCGTGCTGACGATGCCATCGTCATGATGCCAAACCCGTTCTACCAGATTTATGAAGGTGCCGCACTGCTCGCAGGTGCTACCCCATATTTCTACAACACAACGAAAGAGACCAATTACCTGCCGGATTTTGATGCCATTCATGAAAGCGTTTGGCAGCGCTGCCAGCTCATTTATATATGCACACCAGGCAATCCGACAGGCAAGGTTATCTCAGAGCAGCAGCTGGCCGACCTGATTGAGAAATCAAAAACATATAACTTCGTGATTGCGTCTGACGAATGTTATTCAGAAATTTATTTTGATGAAGATCAGCCACCGCCCGGATTACTCGAAGTTGCATACAAGAACGGTAACAGGAATTTCACAAACTGCATCGTGTTTCACAGCCTGTCAAAACGCTCCAACCTGCCCGGCATGCGTTCGGGTTTTGTTGCCGGCGATGAACAAATTATCAAAAAGTTTTTGCTTTACCGGACCTATCATGGCTGCGCCATGCCACCGGCACACCAGATTGCCAGTATTACGGCATGGGATGATGAAACACATGTTGTTAATAACCGAGAACTGTATCGTGAAAAATTCGACGCTGTACTCGACATACTCGCACCCGTCTGTGATGCACATAAGCCGGATGCCGGCTTTTATATATGGCTGAACACACCGATCAATGATGAAGATTTCGCACAACAGCTTTATGACAGGTATAACGTCACAGTCTTACCGGGCAGTTACCTGTCACGCAAAGCCAATGACATCAACCCCGGCGAAGACCATGTACGTATGGCACTGGTCGCCCCGGTCGAAGAATGCATTGATGCCGCCAACAGAATAAGACAATTTATAGAAACATTAAATTAAACCAGGTGAACTCCGATGGAAGATTTACAAAATACAATTGAAGAAGCTTTTGAACGACGTGCAGACATTACACCGCGTAACGTAGAAACCCATGTCGCCGATGCCGTTAACCAGGCTATTGCCCTGCTCGACTCTGGCGAAGCACGCGTTGCCGAAAAAAAGGATGGCAACTGGGTAGTTAACCAGTGGCTGAAAAAAGCCGTACTGCTTTCATTCCGTATCAATGATAACGAGTTCATCAAGGGTGGCTTCACCAACTATTACGACAAGGTAGATTCGAAGTTCGCCGATCACAATACACGCGCATTCAGGGATTCCGGTGTACGTGTTGTACCACCTGCAACCGCGCGTATCGGTTCATACCTGGCGCCAAGCGTGGTACTGATGCCTTCATATGTAAACATTGGTGCCTACGTTGATTCCGGCACCATGGTAGACACCTGGGCCACGGTAGGCTCCTGTGCCCAGATCGGTAAGAATGTCCACCTTTCAGGCGGTGTTGGTATCGGTGGCGTGCTGGAGCCACTGCAGGCTGGCCCGACCATCATTGAAGACAACTGCTTCATCGGTGCACGCTCGGAAGTTGTTGAAGGCGTTATCGTCGAAGAGGCTCCGTTATCTCCATGGGTGTTTACATTGGCCAGAGCACCAAGATTTTTAACCGCATGACCGGTGAAATTACCTACGGTCGTATTCCTGCCGGCTCTGTTGTTGTTTCCGGCAACCTGCCATCCAAAGATGGCACTTACAGCCTGTACTGTGCTGTGATTGTTAAGCAGGTTGATGAGAAGACACGCGGCAAGGTTGGTTTGAACGAATTGCTTCGCGATATTGAGTGATTTGTTAATAACCGCAGAGACGCAGAGAACGCAGAGGTTTTTATTGTTTTAATTCCGTAGCCGTCATTGCGAGCCCTTCGGCGTAACTCAGGACAGACTTAGCGTGGCAATCTCACTTAATCTTGCATAGCGACCGAGATTGCTTCACTACCTTCGCAATAACACACATTAATAAACTCTCTGCGACCTCTGCGCCTCCACGGTAAAAAAAGGCTTTAATATGACCAAAATGTACGGCATCCCCAACTGTGACACCATCAAGAAAGCTCGCAAGTGGCTTGAAGCAAATAACATCGCCTATGCGTTTCATGATTACAAGAAACTCGGTGTGCCTGAGAAAGAACTGAAACGCTGGGTAAAAGATGCTGGTTGGGAAACGGTACTCAATAAACGAGGTACTACCTGGCGTAAGCTCGATGACGATACAAAAAACAATATCGATGAAGCATCCGCTATCAGGATCATGCTCGAGAATCCAAGCATCATTAAAAGACCCGTACTCGAATCCGGAAATTCACTGCTGATTGGCTTTAAAGAAACAGACTACCAGCAACTATTTAACTAGTCATACCACTCTCGAGCTGGTCACCTCGATAGACTCAAACAGGTCACCCAACCAACGAAACATCATCTTGCGCGCGTACCCTTCTGCTGCGCCTTCACGCTGGTCAGTTTCTTTGCGCAACATTGAAAGTTTTAATTCAACTTTCAATGTATCCGGCGTGTAATGCTGCGATAAACGCTCTAAAGCAGATTGCTGACCGGGGCGAACAGCCGGTAATGCATAAGCCTCTGTTTGTACCGATTGAAATTTTACAGTTGCAAATATTGGACGCAGGCGTTTCTGTATTTCCTGCCGTGCAAACTTGCTGACCTGCCAGCTAACATGCTCAATCGTTTCAACCAGTCTTTTGTCAAATGATTCAACCTGCTCGAAATAATCGACAGCCGGGTAATAACCAAGATTTTTGTCATTGCTGTATTTATCGACTGCGATCGCAAGCCCTTTACCTGCTTTATCAGGCAAAACGGATAGATGTTGGTGAAGTACGCTGGCGGAGAGTTTAAGTCGCAACGTCAGGCTGATTTGGTCAACCTGCATGTCAGGCCTTGTTCTGCAATACCGCCAGCTGCTCAAATACCGGGTCAGTAATATGCTTGATTTTCTTGCGCATCACTGTGCCGATAGCGTCACTGCGTGCGAACACGGGATTAACCAGCTTCACGTTAAGACAGGCCAATGTCACGCAGGCCCTCAAGGTGGATTCAATTTCGGGCATTAGATCGAGCACAGCTTTTATGTCGTCATTGTCTTCACACTGACATCCAGCTTCTGTGCAAATAGCTTCTATATCATCTTCGGTGAAGCTGTCTGGTATGACTGTTTTAAAATAGGCAGCAATCGCGTTGAGCAGTGACTCAACCACTTCCTGGTCTCCCGGTTTTTTCAACGCATCCTCGGCCGTTTTCATAAATGCCTGGCCGCGCGCACTGAACGCCCTGATAATCAGTTCAGCGTAGGGATTACCCGCCTCGGCCAATGGCGTAAGTTTTTCTTTGGCGTCTTCATACAGTGGATGCGCATTAATTTCGACCGGCAAATCATCGGGCACCGAATGCATGAAACCAACATACACGCTGCGCTTGTTGCGCGCCCGCTTCCATAGTTTCTGTTTTTCCTCTTCATCGATCAGCCCCGGCTGTAATACCAGCCTTACCGATTCGATCATGGCTCGCTGTTCTTCTTCGAAAGGCAGGAATTCAATCAGGAAGTCAGCCAGTACCGGACCGGTTTTGCCCTTAACCACCGCTTCTTTTTCCAGCATGCGCCGGGCATTTTCCGCGGAAGGCATCGCCCACCAGGCACGCTCTGCAAGCTCATCGGTAAGACCGGCCGCGTGCACGGCAGCAACAACAGCCTCCTCCTCGCCGAGCATTAATAATTGCACGAGGCTCTCATCGCGCGCCTGCCCCATGCGCGTCCAGCGTTTGAGAAAAACCGGGTAACCACCGGGTGAACCCATCACATGGGTAGACAATGCTGCCTTAACCAGCTTGATGTATTTTTCATCTTTGCAATTGGGATTAAGCGGAACCTTGGCTTCGCCTTTGTCCGTGAGTGCAAACACAATCATTTTTGATTCATCAATGCGCACCGCTTGCAGGTTTTGTGCAAGCAGGACGTTCATGCGTAGATTGTCTTCGGGCGAGAGTTCCATACTGATAATTTAAACCGCAGAGACGCAGAGGGCGCAGAGATTTTTATTGTTTTTTAAAATCACAATTAATATCTTAATGAGAGCCTATTTGTAGGAGAAATAGATAATTTTTTATGAACGATGGCATATTGATGAAGCGCTAGCAGAATATATACTCACTTAACAACAATAATAAACTCTGCGCCCTCTGCGTCTCTGCAGTAAATAAAATCAGTTAAGCTGTATTCTTTGGCCAAATGGCACAGTCTCTTTGCCTTTCACCAACCACAGAACCGGGTACAGGGGTTCTGCTTTAGGGAACAGGCCTTCAGCATCAGTGAAATACATTAATAAATCTGGCACGCTGTCCTGCTCCTGTACCCAGTTAAAGACGGGCTTGAAGTCGGTGCCACCACCGCCACGGATGTCGATATCCATGGCAAACTCATCCCAGGCTTCGAATGTCCATGGACAGCCATAATTCAATTCCGAATCACAGGTCAACAGCGTAATCCGGGCACGCACCTGGCTCTTGATAGCATCAATTTCCGAAATAAATTCCTGGATCTCATCAGCAGATATGGAGCCACTGGTGTCAATTGCAACCACTACGTTGGTTTCATGACTGCGCAGGCTCGGATAAACCGCCGGGTCTCCGCGACGTGAAGATGGGCGGGAATAGCTATAGTCGTCGCGTGCCGTCATGGTCATGTATCGCGCGAGCAGCATGCGCCACGGTAATTTCGGCTGCAGCAGGTAATCGACCATGCGCGCCATTTCGCCTTCGAGCTTGCCGCTTTGTATGGCGGCCTGCGCTGCGGCAGCCATGCGCTGCTGCCATTGTGTACTCAGGTCTTCCTGCTCGCCTTGTGATAGCGGACTCGGCTTTGGTGCACCTCGCTGCCCGCTGCCGTCCTGCTCTTCCTGCTCGTTGCCACTACCTTCCGAGGCATCATTTTTCTGGCGCTCTTTATCAGAGCCACCATCACTCATATCCTGGTTTTCTTCGCTCTTGTTATCCTCGTTGTCATCACTATCGGTTTTGTCTTCGAGATCACGCTCTTCGTCGTTATCGTTATCTTCGAGGCAGGGATAAATCTCTTCGGCCGTCATGCCCTCGTATTCACGCAGGTGTTGAGCATCCGGGGTTGGCTTCAGACCGTCATTGATCAATAACGGATTCACCGCGTAATCACAGGCAAGTTCCCAGCGGTGCTTGACGCGATGACCACGACGATAGAAATGTGACAGTGCACAATGCAGGGCCTCATGCGACAGTGCAAACTGCGTCTGCTCATTGTCCAGCGCATCGATGTAATCAGAATTGTAATAAAAAGTCTTGCCATCGCTGTAGGTGGTTTCACACCACCTGGGATCACCTTCGACCATAGGCAGGCGCAACACGAGCGCGCCCAGGAATGGCTTATCCAGAATCAGGCGTGTACGGGCGGTGGCTAATTTGTTTTCAATATCTGGCATA
>JARFRD010000086.1 GCA_029287435.1 Gammaproteobacteria bacterium | reverse complement strand
TCGTCGAAAAGATGCATCTCGCTGATCTTTTCGATCCATTCCGGTGTCGGGTGATGCGGTGAATGGGTTGCGCCGGGTGCATAGTAAAGGAAAAAAGGCTGGTCCGGATTCAATGCATCAACGGTCTTCATGTAATCAATCGCATCATCCGCCATTGCGGTGACCAGGTTCCAACCGGGATTGCCCTCGTAGGGGTAGATATAGGTCGTGTTACGAACCAGATTGCCCGGCTGCCACTGGGTGGTGTCACCGCCCATGAAGCCGTAGAAATAGTCGAAGCCCATGCCGATCGGCCACTGATCGTAGGGCCCGATCTTGCTGGTCTGCAGATCAGGTGTATTGTGGTTCTTGCCGAACCAGGAGGTCACGTAGCCGTTGCCCTTGAGGATTCTTGCAATCGTCGCGTTATCCTTGGTCATCATGAAGTTGTAGCCGGGGTAGCCGGTCGATAATTCCGGAATAGCACCCGAGCCCATCTGGTGGTGATTGCGACCGGTAAGCAGAGCGGCCCGCGTCGGCGAGCACACAGACGTGGAATGGAAGTGGGTGTAGCGCAGGCCGTTGCTGGCAATACGATCCATGGCCGGCGTCGGTATGACGCCCCCGAAGGTGCCGGACACCCCATAACCCGCGTCATCGGTCATGATCAGAACAATATTAGGCGCACCCTTCTTCGGTACCACACGGGGCGGCCAGTAGGGAGTCGATTGACCAACAGTTTTTTCAATCTTGCCGCCGAAGTGCTTGTCCGGTGGCGGCGGCAGCTGCCTGCCGTCGATGGTGGTGGTGGCGCTCGGTGAGCCCGCTACACCAGTGGTCTGCACAGCGTGTGCCTGTGCTAGAAATACAATTGTGAAAAAAATTGACGCTGCGACGGCAAGCATTGAACGGATAGGATTCATGTTAATTTCTCCTCTGCGGTATTTTTCTGCTCAGGTATTGAAATTTTTCTGTTCCTGAATCGAGATAATTGTCGTGTTTTGCTTCTATCGCTAAATGCAGGTCAATCGTTCAGGGTTGAGCGACCACATAAACCAGATTGCTGCCCTGAAAGGCTGCCCTGTAGAAAACATTATTGCAGTTAAAGTATTGCACGCCGCCCTTGGTTGTCGTTACGCAACCTGCTGGCAGGGTGGTGACGATGCTTCCAATCGGCGGTGCACCCGCAGGTTGCGCTGCTGGTGCTGGTGCTGGAGCTGGTGCTGGAGCCGCGGCAGGAGCGGCAGCTGCAGAGGCTGCTGCAGCCCCGGAAGCTGAGCCTGCTGCGAAACCTACAGCAAGACCACGACGGCGCGTCCTTCTCTGCCGGCCTGCAACTGCTTCTGCTTCTGACATGAAATGCACGTTTATCGCTGAACCAGTGGGACCTTCAACGACTGTTACATCTACTGTCGCTAGAAGGGCCAGGCCAATACCGACAATTGCTGTTTTAATAAGTGTCTTCATTTGCTTGCTCCTGATTCGAGTGGCATGAATTCGACCAGCGTGGTCCCCTTACCCGGCACATAGCTGAAGGTATTGTCTGTAACAGGTGGCTTTACGTTCCAGTTACTCATCACCGATATTGTGCTTACCAGCTCGGGAGTACTTTTATCGGTGACGACATATTTGCATGGCAATGGTTCGTCAGCGTCTGCAACCCATACCTGGAAATCAACATCCGGACGCCTGAATGCAAGATGATTACAGGTCCTGCCATTGATAACTGCTTTGCCGACGACGGTGGCCGAAGTCACATCCTGCATCATCAGTGCATAGACATTACGATAGACCAGGTCAGATGCTGGAATAATAAGTCCCAACGATTCACGCGCAAAGTCGAGCATTTGCTCGATTGTCGCAGGTGCTTTTTCAGTTGCGTAAACATTGGCATTCTTATTATTGAGGGTCAGGGTTTTTCCATCATAGTAAAACGCCTGGTCGATCAGCTCGCCAAGACGCCTGGACTTCAGTTTGCCGGGTCGGCTGATAATCACACTCACTGAAATGTCTTCATCGATTCGTTGTCCTGAATCGAGCACATGCTCAAGAGTGTTCTGTGTATCCACGCTGAACTGCTTCAGGCCACCGAGGTAATCTGTCATGCTTTTCAGTATCTCAACAGCAGATGGATCGACAGCCGGAGACTGTGCATATGCCGGGACCAGGTTCGATAGGGTCGTTAATGCAGCGATAGCTAACAGCCTTGCAGTTATTCTATTTTTTATACTACGCATAAATCTCTCCTTTGCCTATTAAGCCATTACCATTGAAACCCGACACCCAGGAATGGACCACTCATGGAGATATCGAGTTTCTCCTCCACCGATGCATCGTCCTTATCGAGATCATAATCGAGCCAGCGATAGCCGCCGCGCAGCGCGATGGAGTTGGATACGTGCCAGTCGATACCCAGCAGAGCAATTGCACTGCCGGCTATAGTCCTTATAAACTCATTCTTGAGCATTACCATTTCTCCCTGTTGAATGTGCATGTAAAAATAATTTTTTTTGTTTAGAGAAAAGCCCTTTAATGATTGTGACTTATTTTTAATATAGTGTCTTAACATTTTACGACATTGTCACGATGTTTTTATGACGCCTAATAAGATGACGCCTAATAAGAAAAACAGAACGATTAGCCTGGTATCAAGTGTTCCTGAAGTCGGGTCTGTACGTGTTGGCCCGTTGCGGTCGATTCCTGTCTTGCTGGACAGATACGCAGACGAACGCGCTGAAGACATACTCGCACAATGCGGTGTTGAGCTTGCGCTGTTCAACGACCCGGAAAACTATATTTCCTTCAACCGCGCGGGTAGATTACTTGAAGTGTGCGCTGACCGAACAGGAATACAGCATTTCGGGTTACTTGTGGGGCAACAGATAGACCTTGCCGCGCTGGGAAACCTCGGCAAGCTTGCCCTGTATGCACCCAATGTCGGGTCGGCACTTTACAGCATGATTGTTCACATATGCATGAATGACCGTGGTGGCGTCGCCACACTTTCCGTTAACAATGGACAGGCCAAGCTGGGATACGCAATCTATGTACCCGCACAGCAAGGGCTTCGGCACATCTATAGCTTATCGATTGCAAACATCTGCAATCTTATGCGATCGATGTGTGGACGTGACTGGACACCTACAGAAGTACTGTTTTCCAATACACGCCCTGAAAACATTAGACCCTATAAAGATTTCTTTCGCACCCCTCTTGATTTTCAGGCCGGTGAAGATGCACTGGTATTTCCTGAGCACTGGCTGCGACAGCCGTTACCCGATGCAGACAAGCAGCAGCACGACATTATCGTCAACGAAATGAACAGGATTGAGATTAATATGGGCAATAACCTGCTCGAAGAAATGCGTTCTGTTATACGACCATTGGTTGTTTCAAATTCCTGTAAACTGGATAATGTCGCAAGGATACTGTCGATGCATCCACGGACTCTGAACAGACGACTGAAACAGTACGGGACGTCATATCGGGAACTCGTTGGTAAAATACGTTACGAGATCGCACAGCAGCTGCTTACAGATAAAGACTTACCTATCATCAATATTTCGAACACACTCGGTTATGCCGACGCAAGTGAATTCACGCGGGCTTTCAGGCGCTGGTCAAATGTCACGCCATCAGAATGGCGCAGGCAGAGCAACCACAAAGTCACCAACTCCGGGCAAAACGTGTGACTGCGATGATCATTGGCAGTCAATCAGGAAAAGTCTACAAGACCTTGCATGAATTAAATTATTGAGTGACCACCTGCTGCATGCCATTAATTTTCAATGTGAGTAGGACCTGCACATAGCGTAACCATGGGGTGAAATCACTTATCTGTTTTTCTGTTGCCAGTGCCAAAAAATATCCCCCTGGCTCTACCTGGGCCTATGATACGAACCAGTTCTGATACAGAACAATAGAAAAACAGACCGCCAATAATCCACAGTGCCAGGACTACGAACAATGGCCAGGATACTTCGTGGTACATCGCCTTAGTAGCTGACATCACGCTCTGATGCTTTAAAAGCAAAGGAATTACTTCTTCAACGACTTTGAATAGGAACACCACGATACTGTACAGGACGGTCTTCCATAGAACCTGTACCGCAGGTTTGTTTGAAGAAAGTCTCGAGATTGGCAGTGCCTCGACGATGAGGATCGCTTTGGCCACAATAAGGGCGCCTACTGTCGCGCCGACAGCGCGCAGCGCAGTGATGCTGTAATCATCAATCGACACGGCCCTGGTCAGCGCAATCATATGAAACAGGAACAGGAAAAAGATCATTGCCGGCAGGGCTTCCCTGATTTCCTTCACCACGACTGTTCCAATCTTGCCCATGAATACTCCACAGAAGACATAATTCTGACGTTTTCTGAACGCCGCCAGTAAAAGCGAACAGGACTAGCGAACTACTTTATACTGGGTGCAATATACTGGATATCAGCTGCTATGGTACGCATGATTTCAGTCTAGCGGTAACAACCGCCTGTTTCATAGCTTGAACTATGTATTATATGTTATTGTTTTATATAATCATTTGTTTATTATTTAACGTTCACGCTCATACAGTATATCGGCACCACCTTCATCTCCACTTATGCCTTCCAATGCCCAATGTTCACTCAGTAGATAACGCAGAATAAGGCGGTTGGTTTGCTCCCAGACGTCCACCTGGTACTTGACGAACAGCCTTGGGCTAAGCTGCCTGCTGACCCTGAGGCCGCTGGTAAGATCAGCTTCGACGCCCAAACCCGTCAGGCCCATGCGGCCAAGCATCTGCTGCATAAACGATTCTTCTTCTTCCTTGCCTAGCAGCTGATTGATTGAACCGGCCAGCAGCGCTGTTGATGCACCATCAGTTACGCCTGCTGCACGCCCATACAGCAACCAGGAAAGTATCTCGGACTGGTCCATTGCGGGACTGGACACCAGTGTGACTACGGGAGACTGCAGCGTTCCAGTTACATCGAAACCGACTTCCCTCTGCTCAATACGACGTCGACTTTCTATCTGAATAGCCGGGTCGTCTAATGCACCACCAATAAATTCCAGCCTGCCCCGCCTTATTGGTACAGTAGCACCAAAGGCCCGGTATTCGCCTTCCATGACAGTCAGCGAACCTGCACCAGATGCAAGTTTCCCCGATTCGCTGCGCACCGTTACATTACCGCCAAGCAGACCGTTGAACCCGGCGACACGCAGACGGTTGTCACCGGTCAGACGGAGACTCAGGTCGGTAGTTATGTGCCAGGGAATTGCAGCAGTTTTTTCTTCATCGACAAACCTTACATCACTGGAGGGTCTTACAGTCGAAGAAAGGTCACGGATAAATATCTCACTACCTTCAAGTATGACATCGCCAGTCAGCTTTACCTGTCCAGGAGCTATTGCAAGGTTCAGCTCCGAGCTAGTTTGCAGGCTTGACCCAAACACATCTTCCAGCTTGATGGAGTCGCCCGCCAGCTTCATACTTGCCTTCCAGTCATCGAAATCCTGCAGCATCGCAGTCCCTTCGAGCATCAGTGGACGGCCTCCAATATAGCTACCACCTTTTGCATTCAATGCTGTGCCGACAAGCTCGATATCGAGCCTGGTATCATCAAAACTGATGACCGGTTCAGTCAGCTCAAGCTTCGGTACCTGTAGAGCAGCACGCCCTTTAAGCAACGGCGCTGCACGGGTCCCTTCTACATTGATATTTGCTGAGAATGTACCTTCCGGTAATGTGATATCGTCTAGAAAGATTCCAAAGGCCTGCAGGCGTGGGAAATCAGCGGTCAGGCTCCCCTTTAATGGCAAATCAGTTTTACCCAGACTCCTGAGTTGTGCCGGGAGTGTCATGTCCACCTTTAGTTTTCCGTCGTAGGCATCCTGCAACTTTCCGCTAATCGTCAACATTTCTTTTTTCTTGGCCGCCGTTATACGCAGGTCTCGTATTGCAAGTTCCTCCATGTCGCCATCGATAAAGATGCGTGTCAGCATCCCATTTTTTAGCAGCAGTTCGCCGTCGAGGTGTTCAACTTCCAGTGTACTGTTCAAAGTCAGGTTGAGATTCAGGCCTAGTAGCCCTGCAACTGTCACTTCCTCCAGCTGACTGATAGCCGGTATAGCGGACACGGCTACGTCTTCCGCCTTCAGTGTCAGACTGGCATGCCAGTCTTCGATGCTGGCAATGCTAGCCTGGCCGTTCAACTTCAGCAGCTGACCGGCCAGCTCACTTTGGCCAGTCAGACTGATATCCACTCCATCGAGCTGCATATCCAACTTCGTCTGCCTGAATACCGTGGCCGGCTCGCCGGTTTCGAATAGTGGCACCTGCAGGACAGCTTTGCCAGTAAAGTGCGGGGCCTGCATGGATCCACCAAGCTGGATAGAGGCAGTCAAATTGCCAGCTGGTAGAGTGATTTTCTGCAGAAAGACACCAATGCTGTCCAGTTGCTGCAATTTGGCTTCGATTTGTCCTTGCAGAGGCGTCTCCGGTAGTTGCAGTGTTTGCAGATCTGCCGGTAACATCAGCCTGGCATGTAAGCTGCCGTCAAAATCATCGTCCAGGTTCAACTGCAGCTGAAGTTGACCACCCTGTTCTGATCCATTCAATGTTACTGACTGGAACTTCATCACATTGCTGCCACCTGATTCCAGGGAGTGCAGCAGCATCCCATCGTTCATGCTTAAGTCCATCTCCAGCTGTTTGACGAGTGTGCTGTCCAGCGTCACTTTCAACTGTCCGTTCAGCCGCCCACTAAGGTGGTATTCATCATGCTGCGTCAGCAGTGGAATCATCTCGAGATGCAGTGTTTTGACATCCATGTGGGCATCAATTTGACTGCCCTGCCATACAAGGTCGGTACAGAGGCTGGCTTTATTCTGCGTCAGACACAACCCGCTCAGCTTGCCGCTGTCGCTGCTGATGCTCAAGGCACTAGAAGTGTCGATTTGCCATTCACCCAGCTGTTGATGATTGAATGACAGCTGCGTGATATCAGCGTTCATCTCATCATCAGCCAGGCTGCCCCTTGTTGTCAGCTGGGCATTAAGCTGGCCAGCCAGGCCAGGCCACAACTCAGCAAAATCCGGTATATCAAGCAGGACATGAGCAAGGTTTGCATCTGTACTGTCTGGCTGCACACTTGCTCGGGCCTGTCCTGATATGATGTCAAGCGTGGGGGCAGCATCGCCCGCCAATGGGATGCTGGCATCGAGCTTCCAGGGGTGCACATTTCCGCCAAATAAAATATTGCCAGTCGCATTGAGCTCCGCATTATCACTGTTGCCTGTACTGCTGCCTTTCAGCACAATTTCTACATCGGGAAGCCTGGCAAGCACATCACGCTGCAGATTCATCTGCGCGATGGAGAACTCGGCACGCCAGTACGGTGTAGTTAAAAGATTCTCGAGCTCAATGTTCAGCACAGTCTTCGTGGGGCTCATGAGCGTCACTGCAAGCTGCATCTTGTCAATATCTCCATTCAGTGCTGCTGTTCCGGCAACCGGCTGCAATAACTCAGCAGTCTGCCAGTTCCACTGCAGCTGCACCTCTGTCACTGAAAGGGTCGGCAGGTCTACTGCACCACTAGCATTGGCCGTGAGTTGCGGCAGCTGCAATTCAGCGCGTGTTAGTGCAAGCTGTTGCGATAGCAGAGACGCCTCGGCGCTGAAGCGTTCAATCTTCAGCACCTGGTCATCACGCATTACCTTCAGCGTATCTATATCCAGAGCCTTGAGGGTGACATCAGGCAGCCAGCCGACTCCATCAGCTGCTGGGGTATCTTCAGGTTCACTGGCAAAGATCCTGAGCTGACCGTCAGATAGCTTAAGCTGCTGGATGTCGATTACTCCACTGAACAAACTCGAAGGATGCCATGCCAGTGAAGCCCTGCTCAGCTGAAGGTCCATCGCAGGCGTTTCTACCCGTACGTCATGCAGTACGAAATTTCCAAGGATCCGACCTTCCATTACATCGGCGCTTATAGAGATTTGCGGACCGGTCAGGCGATCTGCTATCAGCAGTACACCTCTGAGCCCGGCGGTCGTTCCAAGCAGAATCACCAGTCCGGCCAGAAGCCCGATAATCAGCATGAGAATTGATCGCCCAATAAATTTCACAGATCCGGCCTCAGTGTGAGGTGAAAGCGCCAGGGTCGATCCGGCTTACTCAAGGCATTGGCAACATCGAACCTGAAAACACCAAACGGCAGATTCAGATGCAGGCCGATACCGGCACCGTGAGAAAGCTGCATGGCGTCACCAGCAAAGAAGGCATTCCCGGCATCCCAGAAAACTGCTGCACCAATTATGGGCGTAAAATAATGTTCGTATTCGGCAGAGCCAAAAACGAGCGCATCGCCGCCGGTAAGGCTGCCGTTCTCGTTGCGCGGTGCCAGCGACTGATATTTATAACCACGCACGGAATTGTCCCCACCAGCATAGAAGCGCAACTGCTTGGGCAGCACACTGAAGTCATCAATCAGTGTTCTGCCGAGCTCACCGCGCAGCAATAAACGATCGCGCTCAAACAGAGGCAGGATCAGTGTTGTGTTGAGCTCTGCCTGCAGAAATGATTCGGTAGAAACTACACTCTCCGATGCAGCAACCAGGTTTATTGCAAGCTGCCATGCACGTCTTGGGAACAGGAGGTTATCTCCCCGGGCATATGACCAGCCTGCTGTTGGTGAGAGAAAGGTTCCTTCGGTGAGTTGATCATCCAGCTCATTGTCAGTAGTAAAGAGCCACAGGCCGTATTGCCAGTCACTGAGACCGAGTTTCCAGACATGGCTGGCCTGAATGCCGTTCACGCGGCTTTTCAGATCTTCATCGCGGCGATCACTGTACTGATAGGATAAAACCAGCTTTTCTGCGTGGGGGCGCGACAATGGTATATCATAGTTGATACGCGCCAGGCGTTTCAGTTCTGCGTAATCAATAGAAGCAGTAAAGCTGTGCCCGCTTTTATTGACATAACGTCTTTCCATACCAAGTTTGCCGCGCACACCGAGATCGGTCGAGTAGCCGATTCCGGCGCTATAGCGGTCACGCTTGCGACGTTCAAGGCTGATTGATATCGGGACTTCACCATCAGCTCGTTCATCCAGCACCGGTGTTACTCGTATGCTGCCAAAGTAGTTGCTTGCCGAAAAGCGCTGATGAAGGGTTTGCAAGTCATCATTGTTGAAAGACTGGCTTTTCTCGATGTTTAAAAAGCGCAGCAGAAAATCGGAAGAGAAGTAATCCTCTTTAATGCGAATTTCGCCTAATCGATAGCGCACCCCGGTGTCAAAGTTGATCAGGATATCGGCCTGTTTCGTTGTTCTGTCGAGGCGAATTTGGCGTGTGCTGATCTGGCTGTCAAAGAAGCCGTACTTTCTGGCTGTGCGCTGAAGTTCAGTTATCGCTTCCTCGTAATGCCTATCGACGAGGATATCTCCGGCCTTTAACGGAAATGCTGTACGCCATTTCTGGAATGCTTCGAATTCTTTTCCATCACCCATTACTTCCAGCTGTACACTGGCAACCCTGACAGGATCGCCCTTGTCGACCTCGAAGCGGAACTTTCGTTCATCAGCCTTTCCTTCAATATGAGGCGTAATGACGGCAGAATAATAACCGTTGGCCTTCAGGGCATTGTCTATCTGAGTAACGGCCTGGCGCACTCTGCGGTTCAATGAGCGTTGCGATGCGGCAGTTGCAAGTGAACTGCCAACCGTTATGTTTGCGATTGCCTGCTCCAGCAGGACATCATCGAGGCCTGTAATCTCAATATCTGCTGTCTTTTGGCCATGAGCTGTGGGCGTCAGCAAACCCGTGAGCATCGCTAATGCCAGGAAAATAAAGCTACGAATCATAGTGCGGCTCGATGTCTAGTTTCAGCCAACTGTGATCATTCATAATCAGGCAATCAACCCTAATATGAGGCCTTGATCACATAACGTGTAAATCCAGTTACTGGCCTAATACCTCCGGCAAAGGAGTGCCAAAGGCACCGGATGGCGTTTTTATGTTGAGATAGGCTGCTAATGTGGGTGCAATATCATATGGCGTGACCAGGCGGTTTACTTTTGCAGCAGGCAGGCCTGCCCCGGCAAAAATTACCGGTACGAATGTGTCGTAGCGCCATATCGAACCATGCGTTGAGGCAACCGTCAAACCATCGAAATCGTTGATAAACACATATGGTTCAAACACCAGGTAGATGTCACCAGAGCGCTTCGGATGAAAATTATGCAGTATTGAACGCGTCAGCAGATTGTCAGGCAGTCTATTTGTGCGTAGCGCGCTACTGGAAACCGCGTAAGCGACACCGTCAAACTTCATTAGCTCTGAGGCTACGGCTTGCTCTACGGCGACCTGATCCAGCCCCTTTTTACGTATCAGTTCATTGTTAAGGTAAATATAAGGTTGAAAGTAGGCTTCAATCAGTTCCTCGCCAATGCCAAATTGCTTTTTCAAGGCCTCAATGGCCGGTGTTTTATCCAGTGCCCTGGTGTCAAAGTGATGCGCATTCTTGATACCAAGTTCGTGCAGGTACCCCGGCACTTCCGGTTGTCCATGATCAGCAGAGAGCACGATCAACGTGTTGTCCAGTCCAACCTTTTTATCAACATAGGCGAACAGATCTGCCAGTGTCCGGTCGAGACGCGCGATATTATCTTCTGACTCCAGGCTGGACGCACCAAAAATATGACCGACATAATCGGTCGATGAAAAACTGATAGACAGATAATCAGGCACTGCATCCTGGCCAAGTTTTTCCTTGTCCAACAAGGTCTTGGCAAAATCCAGCGTCAGTTCGTCGCCAGCGGGACTCAATGTCAGTTTTGTAGTGAAGTACTTGTCATCCCCGTTACCGTAGGCATGGGGAAAAACCCTGCCAAAACCTGCAAGGTCAGTTTCATACGCTTTATCGTCGGCGTTGCCAAACACATATATGTCTGCAGGATGTGACAGATCCCAAGACTTGCCGGAATAGGCCATAGCAGGTTTACGTGCATTCCACTCATTTATCCACTCGGGGTATTGGTCATAGTAATAATTGCTGGTGACGAATTCACCACTGGCTTTAGAGAACCAGAAAGCCTTGCCTGCATGTCCGGCCAGTGATACTGCTCCCCGGTCCTTCACTGACACGGCAAAGATTTTAGATTTTCCAGCAAAGTGGATTGCCATTTCATCGCTCAGCGTAGATGTCAGGATGTTGTCCGGTGAACGCCCTTCCACTTTGGCCGCCTTTTGTGTCGGGTCAATCTCAGACTTCTGATCCACATCAGCACCGACCGTAAGCAGTTTGTACCTGGCATCCTCGATGTTATAGGCGAGACGCTCCAGTTCCCGGTCAAACCAGACATTGGCGACCATCCCGTGTGCTGCAGGCGTGCCACCAGTCGCCAGCGATACGTGTCCAACAATAGTCTCCGTGTTGGCGTGCTGGTAGTGGGCATTGGTGTAATATACACCCTGTTCCATCAGGTAACGGAAGCCACCGTCGCCCAGCACATCGGCAAAGCGGTTTGGCAGATCACCACGCAGGGCATCAACGGTGATCTGTAAGATTAGCTTTGGTTGTTTATCAGCCTGGGTAGCTTTATCACCTTCCGCCCATGCAGTAGATGTCATCATTAAGCAAACAAAAACCAGCGCCGTGATCATCGTCTTATCGATACATTTGAATTTCATTGCTTATCCTTTGTAAGGTATGCGGTCTTTTTATTGTTTATCTCTATGGTTTTGTTAGCAGATATAAGAGCTATTCAATTTCCCATTAAACAAAATCTGTAATCAGTTGCTAATTATCAGTTGATCGTGACAAGTTTACCTATGCGAATGATATATCATGATTCATTTTTTCTGACTCAAGGTCAATCAATCTCCTGATGTGAATTGGTAAACTTGTCACTTCAATCAGGATCAAGTCATTTCTATCACTGATTGACTGCTATGAGGCGACGAATGAAGTGGTAATTGCCAGGGCTGTATTCCTCCGTACTCCTGACAAGATGGGGCTAGAATCCTTAATCATTGTTTTAGATTGCCCTATTCAGTAGAATTTAAGCAAATTCTGATCTATCATTAGCACCCACATATTTGGCTGGCAAAGCCAACTGGAGCTATTGCCATATATCAATCATTTAAAACATAGATGAGGATAAATCGATGTCAGTACTTGACTCCGTAGAAAGGACCGGGAATGGTTACCTGGTCAACGCAAATGACTGGAACGAAGAAAGTGCTGAGGCGCTGTTTGCCGAAGAAGGGATCGTGCCAACCGAGAGACACTGGGATATTGTAAAGTACGTCCGCCAGGAGACCCTGGACGGTAACGAACCGAATGAGCGTGGCATTATGAAAGCCATGGGTAAACTCTGGGGTGAAAAGGTTACATCAAAACTCATGTACGAAATGTTCCCGTTAATGCCTTCCAAACAAGGCCTGAAAATTGGCGGCTGCCCACAGAGCACACGCAAAGGCGGATATTAATTCCAACTCTGCAATCAATATCTAAAAAGGGGCCTCAGGGCTCCTTTTTTTGTCATAAGGTTTCACTAACTCATGATTGACCGAAATTAAAGCCGATGGAAAGGCGAGATTGCGGGCTGTTGTTCCTGCTTACTTCATGCGCAACGTCGGGTTTGAAAAAAATAAACTCACCCGCTACCGGTGTAATCTCAATCTTTCGTGGAGCAGGCGTATTCGATTTTTCATAAATGATCAGATTACCTGAATTTTCTGTAACCGCTACATAATATACCGCTGACAGAAGTTCATCATCGTCATCATGGGTATGCAGGGTAGTCATTGATCCAGGAGGCATGAAATTGAACCAGAATCCTGCACGTAAGTTTTTAAGCTGCAAGATTTCTTCAGCATGATGAGTTGCTTCAGCAATTAATGGGCCCATTGCTGGAATGTGCTGTTCATCCAAATAAATATTTTCGTAGCGACCTCCAAATAAATGGGTTTTTCGAATATCGTCACGTTGGTAGTTGTTGAGAAAAGCTTCCATGATTGTTTCATTTAAACGCCATCCGTTTTTTGACGTGATTTTTTGATAAGTATTCATTGGCTGCAACAACGGCAAAAGTTTCTAACCCCTTTCTTGTTTGCCTGGCTAATATCCCTATAGCTTTTCATTAAACACCTCCATGCAAGTATTCTGATCCTCTGGCCGGACAACATCTACCTGTATTCCTCTGATTCTCCTTTCCTATGCAAAATTAATTGATCAGTGAAGCACTGTGTTCTACGAATGATATACTGTGTTAACGCTGTGACAAATTACTCGTCGGTATAGATAGACATATTGTTCAAATGGCACGTCATGTAGGACTTCGTAGTAGGATTCCATACATCCCGTAATTTTATATGATAGTCTCACGCATAGATCATAGACCATGAGTAAAATCATAAATCAGTCTGGGTTGCACCAAAATCAAACGCTCACGGTATCCAATCTGCAATTCGCGTATCAAATTAGTGCATGAATTTTTAACTATGCAGTTAAATAAAATTATTTATTGAGAAGTTAGTAGTAGAAATCAGCAGCAATGCCTGTCAATAATAACTAATTAGTTGGTACGGTTCTTGCTGAAATATGCAGATATAAGAAAACACCTAACCGGAAAACACAATGGCAATTCGCGTTGCGATTAATCACAAAACTGAATATCGATACGACAGACCGGTAAAGCTGTCACCGCATACAGTACGTTTGCGCCCTGCCGTTCATACGCGAACACCAATTCATAGTTACTCTTTGAAAGTTCAGCCAGAAGAACATTTCTTAAACTGGCAACAGGATCCTTTTGGAAATTTTCTGGCACGGCTGGTGTTCCCTGAAAAAACCAGACGCCTTTCCGTGGAGGTTGATCTTATTGCTGAAATGGTTGTGATAAACCCATTCGACTTCTTCCTTGATGAATATGCACAACATTATCCATTTAAATATCCAAAACGTCTTGCCAAGGAGCTGGCACCATACATGGCCATCTCTGCGAATGGCCCATTACTAAAGAAATGGCTGGCCGTAGTCGATCGTTCGCGCACTCAAACGAATGATTTTCTAGTTGCACTTAACCAGAGGCTGCAAAAAGACATTGACTATAATATTCGCATGGAGGAAGGCATCCAGAGGTGTGATGAGACCCTTACACTGAGACGGGGTTCCTGTCGCGATACTGCGTGGCTACTCGTACAGATACTGCGACATCTAGGATTTGCCGCCAGGTTTGTCTCCGGTTACCTGATCCAGTTAAAAGCTGACTCAAAATCTCTGGACGGGCCTTCAGGAACTGAAAAAGATTTCACTGATCTGCATGCCTGGACCGAAGTTTACCTACCGGGCGCCGGCTGGGTCGGGCTGGATCCGACATCAGGTTTGTTTGCCGGCGAAGGACATATACCGCTTGCCTGTGCCCCCAGTCCAGTCAGTGCGGCAGCAATTTCTGGAGCGACAGATAAAGCTGAGGTCGAGTTTTACTTTCACAATGAAGTACAGCGCATTCACGAAGATCCGAGAGTGACTCTGCCCTACTCCGAATTCCAGTGGACGGAAATTATGGCACTTGGACAGCAAGTAGACAGGGATCTCAAGGACAATGATGTTCGCCTAACCATGGGGGGTGAACCGACATTCGTTTCAATCGACGACATGGATGGTGCTGAATGGAATATCGCTGCTCTTGGCGAAGATAAACGTAAACTCGCCGGCAATCTGCTGCAGCGACTCAAGCAGCGTTTTGCTGCAGGGGCTGCCTTGCATTTCGGTCAGGGTAAATGGTACCCGGGCGAGGTCCTGCCTCGTTGGGCACTGGGTTGTTACTGGCGCGAAGATGGTGTGCCGGTCTGGCATGATCCACAATGGATCGCAAAGGAAGACAGCGAGCAGAACTATAGCGCAGAAGATGCGCACCGCTTCACAAAAGTATTAAGCCGTTATCTGGATGTTGCTGAAGATGCTATTCAGCCGGCATACGAAGATGTTTACTACTACATGTGGAAGGAGGCAAACCTTCCCGACAATGTCGATGCCCTGGACAACAAACTGGAAGATCCAGTAGAAAGAAAGCGCTTACAACGGATGTTCGATAAAGGCATTGATAAAGTAACTGGCTATGTGCTGCCAATCAAGTGGGACAGTTCTGGAGATGTAGAGTGCTGGCGTTCAGGTGCGTGGTCATTTAGGCGTGGTCACCTGTTTTTATTACCTGGCGATTCCCCCATGGGCTACCGCCTTCCACTGGATTCCCTGCCGTGGGTCGACAAGAAGAAACGCGAGCGTGAGACCGACCCGGAACGCAGTACCTTCGAGCCCCGTCCACCACTGGGAGACATTTACGGCGAAGTTGCCAGGCGTTATGCAGAGTTCAGGAACGAACCTGCGAAACAGGCTGGCTTGCAGCAGCAGGAGGCGGTTGAAGACAGCTCGGAAAAGAGACACGAAATCATACACACAGCTTTGTGCATGGAACCGCGCGATGGCCATCTCTACATATTCATGCCCCCTGTCACACACCTGGAACATTACCTGGATCTGCTGCATTCAATCGAAACGACAGCGGCAGAACTGAAAATACCGGTGTTTCTTGAAGGCTATGAACCGCCGCATGATCATCGCCTTAAGCGCTTTGCTATTACTCCTGACCCCGGGGTCATTGAAGTTAACATTCATCCAGCACATGACTGGAACGAACTGGTTTCAAATACTGAAGCCATATACGAGGAAGCACGATTGTCCCGGCTGGGCACAGAAAAGTTCATGCTCGACGGCCGACATACCGGTACTGGCGGCGGCAACCACGTAACACTGGGCGGACCAACGCCTGCAGACAGTCCAATGTTGAGAAGACCAGATCTGCTGCAGAGTCTGGTCACCTACTGGCAACATCACCCCGGCCTGTCTTACCTGTTTTCAGGCCTATTTGTTGGCCCAACCAGCCAGGCACCAAGAGTCGATGAAGCGCGCGACGATAGTCTGTATGAACTTGAAATCGCATTCCAGCAGATTCCTGAAGGTGAAACACCATCTCCCTGGATCGTCGACCGATTGTTACGTAACCTGCTGATCGATGTCAGCGGCAACACCCACCGCTCTGAGTTCTGTATCGACAAGCTCTATTCCCCGGAGAGTACCAGCGGACGACTCGGTTTAGTTGAATTTCGTGCATTTGAAATGCCGCCGCATGCGAGAATGAGCATCGTGCAGATGTTGCTATTGAGATCTCTGGTCGCCCGTTTCTGGAACAATCCTTACCGGAAAAACCCGGTTCGCTGGGGTACAGAATTGCACGATCGCTTTCTGCTGCCATATTATGTCTGGCAGGATATGCAGGATGTAATCTGCGATCTTCAGGATGCTGGCTATGCTCTGAAACTGGAGTGGTTTTCACCATTCCACGAATTTCGTTTCCCGCATATTGGAGAAGTGACATATGATGATATCCAGCTGCAGCTCAGCACTGCAGTTGAACCCTGGCATGTGCTGGGTGAAGAAGTCACTGCACAGGGGACATCCAGGTTCGTCGACTCAGCAGTCGAACGCATACAGGTCAGGGTAAATGGCATGACAGGCGGGCGTCATATTGTTGCCTGTAATGGTAGACGTGTACCTTTGCGCCCAACTGGACGTCGCGGTGAATATATAGCCGGTGTGCGCTTCAAGGCATGGCAGCCGCCGTCAGGTTTGCATCCGACGATAGCAGTACACACCCCATTGGTGTTTGATATCGTGGATAGCTGGAATGGCCGTTCAATTGGTGGCTGCACCTATTATTCCGGACACCCTGGCGGCCGTCATTATGAAACCTTTCCGGTAAACGCGAATGAAGCGGAATCACGCCGAATTGCTCGTTTCAAAGACATCGGCCATACGCCAGGACCCATCGACATTCCAGCTGAAGAGAAATCGCTGGAATATCCGTTCACGCTGGATCTTCGAAAAGCCCCAACATGCTGAGTAGACATATTTGCCAGTCCGCGGGTGGTTGCGTAAAGTATTTACCTTTGCTTACCAGGCATGCCAGTTAAATTTTGAAACAGAGCTCACCAGAAAACATCACTAATAATCCAGCAAGGCTGTGCCATGAGTATAAAGCCTCTGGTAGCCATGATGAAATGTGCATGCACGATGGCGGCATTCGCTCTCACTGGCATTACCTGATGGAAGCACTCGATGGAATGGGCAGTGCTGAGCTGCAACATCGGCGGGAGGAAGCCTGGCGTCTGATTCGCGAAAATGATGGTACCTACAACATCTACGGTGACCCGGGCGGTATGGGCAGGCCCTGGAAGCTTGACCTGGTTCCACTGCTGATCGAGAGTAAAGAGTGGCAAACAATCGAAGCTGGTTTGATGCAGCGTGCAGAATTGCTCAACCTTGTGCTAGAGGACTTCTACGGCCCCCGTCACCTGGTCAGAAATGGCATTCTGCCGCCAGAGCTGCTTTATTCGCATCCCGGTTTTCTATATCCCTGCGCAAACATACCGATGCCGGGTTCACGCGCATTAACATTCTATGCGGCTGACCTGGTCAGAGACACCGACGGGCAGATCAATGTGTTAAGTGACCGAACACAGGCACCCTCCGGCACCGGTTACGCGCTGGAAAACAGACTGGTGATATCACGCGTGTTACCTAGCCTGTTCAGGGATTCACATACCCACAGGCTGGCAAACTTTTTTCGCACCACACGCAACACCCTGAACACACTGTCTCCGCGCGAAGGAGAAGAGCCCAATATTGTGCTGTTGAGCCCGGGTCCCGCAAACGAGACCTATTTTGAGCATGCCTATTTGGCCAATTATCTCGGTTATACGCTTGTAGAAGGTGAAGATCTAACCGTGCGCGACAACCGGGTCTGGCTGAGCACACTGGAAGGCTTACGTCCGGTCGATGTCATTATGCGGCGCATGGATGATAGCTATTGTGACCCGGTTGAATTGCGCGATGATTCCTATCTGGGTGTGCCCGGTTTGACCAATGTAGCGCGAATGGGCAATGTCAGCATCGCCAACCCGCTTGGCAGTGGTATACTGGAAAATCCTGCGCTGTTGGCTTTCCTGCCCACACTGTCAAAATATTTCCTCGGTGAAGACCTGCGGATTCCATCATTGCAGACCTGGTGGTGCGGCATACCAGCCCAGCGTGAGCATGTGCTGGCTAATTTGCATCGCCTGGTGATAAAACCGGTTCATCCGGGTATCGGTTTCAGGGTCCATTTTGGCGCTGAATTATCCAGGCAGCAACTGGATGAACTGAAGCAAAGCATCAGTGCCAGGCCACATCTGTATGTTGGACAGGAAAGTGTCTCCATGTCCACTGTTCCGGTGTTGGACAAAACCGGTCTCAGGCCCCGCCATTCAGTTCTGCGTGGTTTCCTTATCGCAGGTGAAAGTGATTATATGGTAATGCCGGGAGGCTTGACGCGCGTTTCATCCAGTGAAGACACACTGATGGTCTCCAACCAGGCGGGAGGCATCAGTAAGGATACATGGGTGCTTGCTACAGAACCGGAAAAACATATCAGCCTGCTTTCTGAAAGAAGACAGGCAAGGCTTGCACCCGACAGGGGCGGCGAAGTACCGGGTCGCGTTGCGGACAATATGTTCTGGGTTGGTCGTTATGCTGAACGGGCTGAGTTCAGCAGCCGTCTGTTACGATTGGCCCTGCAGTTCCTCGAAACAGGAGAAGGTGCAGGCTCGACCGCATTCAAACAGCTGCTAATTGCAGTAACCAACCAGACCACGACCTACCCCGGCTTTACTGCTCTGACTGACACCGATAATGTCGAGATGCTGGAAGCAGAATTACTGACTGTAATTTCCAATCAACAGAAAGCCGGCAGTCTTTCACAGACGCTGAGCGCATTGCTGCGTTCAGCGCGCTCGGTACGTGATCGTTTATCATCAGACACCTGGCGTGTAATCAACGATATCGATAAAGAACTTCGCTCACTGTCCGACATTAGTCAGGATCGAATTGTTGACGCACTGGATGAACTGGACAACCTGATTACCGCTTTAACGGCTTTTACAGGCCTGACGCTGGAAAACATGGTGCGCGGCCGCAGCTGGAGTTTCCTTGATACTGGACGTCGGATTGAGCGTGCACTGCAAATTATTCGACTGACAAAATCGACGGTCGCCACAGTAACCAGTGGAGAGGATGAAACCCTGTTGTCGGATTCAATGCTTACGATCGTAGATAGTCTGATGACTTATCGTCGACGCTACCGCTATGGTGTCAAGATTCCCCAATTGCTTGATCTCGTTCTGTGTGATGAAAACAATCCACGTTCACTGGCTTATCAGTTTTCCAGGCTGGAAGAACACATTGCCGCCCTGCCGCATAAAGAGGAATCAGATATTCAAAGTGAACTCGTACGAGTTGCCCAGGAAGCCGCCTCTCTGGTTAGACTGGCCGACGTGAACAGGCTGAGCGTGCCAAACAAGGAAAGCAACCGTCGCGATACACTGGATAATTTTCTGGATATTCTAGCGGTCAGGTTGCCGGCATTGGCAGATTCATTAACCGTAACATATTTCCACACAACAAAAGCACCACATCAGCTTGTGCAGCTGCGTTCGAGGTCTACCACATGAAATACCGTGTGACACATACCACGAAATACACCTACAGCGAGAACGTAACACTGTGCCATAACATTGCCCATTTGCTGCCGCGGATCACACCGAACCAGAGCTGCCAACTGAGTCAACTGCTCATCGATCCTTTGCCTGCCAACGTGAATGAGTGGTCGGACCTGTTTGGCAACCGTCGGGCCAGTTTCAGTATTCAAATGCCACACAAAGAGCTAAGCGTTACGGCTATCAGTGAAGTAGAAGTGTTTTCCAGCACACTGCCGCCCGGCGAGACATCTATAGGCTGGGAACAGGCAGTTGAATATATTAATACTACATCTGATCCGGATATTATTGATAACAGGCTTTATGTGCTCGAATCAGATTTTACCGATTTCATCATGGATGTTGTAAGCTATAGCAAGCCATCATTCCGCAAGGACAGACCGTTGCTGGATGCTGTTGAAAATCTGATGCACCGCATACACCAGGACTTTAAATATGATCCGGGGTTCAGCACCATCGCTACACCTTTGAAAGAAGTATTGAAGCACAAAAAAGGTGTGTGCCAGGATTTCGCACACCTGGCCATCACCTGTCTACGCATGCAGGGCCTGGCGGCACGATATGTCAGCGGCTACCTTGAAACGATACCCCCGCAAGGCAAGGAAAAACTTGTAGGCGCTGATGCATCACATGCGTGGTTCAGTGTCTACGTCCCACATCTGGGCTGGGTTGATTTTGATCCCACCAATGCAAAAATCCCGAAAGAGCAACATATCACTGTAGCATGGGGACGGGATTATGCAGATGTTGCTCCACTAAAGGGCATTATTTTTGGCGGTGGTAAGAAAAACAGACTAGATGTTTCAGTTGATGTCGAGCGCATCAAAACATAGATCAATGAAAGCTCTATAAATCCTACTGTCATTTTTATATGGTGTTAAATAGATGTGGTTACGCACAAGCTGTTGTTTAACCTTTGACATTGCTGAATCAACGCCTTTTGTGTTGATGCTGCGCCCGCGCAGTGGCTCACAGCAATGGATCGCACGTGAAGAATACAGACTGGAGCCTAGCGTTCCCGTAGTTGAATTCACCGACAACTACGGCAATCTCTGTCAACGACTGATTGCCCCGCCTGGCATCTTCGTTGTACGAACCGCCGCAGATGTAATGATTACGGATAACATGGACCAGGAACCCGGGGCACCGTACGTCGAGGTCCAGAACCTGCCCGAAGCCGTGCTCAGTTACCTGTTGCCCAGTCGCTACTGTGAGTCGGACCGTTTTGGTCAGTTAGCGACCGAAATTACGGCAAACCAGTTGACAGGTTATGATCAGGTCACGGCTATCGTAGCATGGTTACGCAGTACAATCAGTTACCAGCCTGGCAGCAGCGACATCGCGTTGTCAGCAGTGGAAGTAAACAACAGGAAAACCGGTGTCTGTCGGGACTTGTCTCATCTTGGTATCGCATTATGCCGCAGCCTGACGATACCTGCGCGCATGGTCGTGGGCTATTTCTATGGACTTGAGCCGATGGACCTTCATGCCTGGTTCGAGGCCTACGTGGGAGGACGCTGGTACACCTTCGATGCAACACAGGCAGAGTTGACGGGGGGATATGTCGCAATCGGTTATGGTCGTGATGCAGCCGATGTTGCTGTCTATAATCAATTTGGGCCTGCAATCTATGCGTTAGGGCAGCAGGTTAGCGTGCAATGTATAGATGACAGTGAGTTTTAACCTGTGACTATCGTTGCGCAAACAAGCTTATTCCAGACTCCTAATGCGTAATTTCTGATTCTGCCTGCATTTCCAGCAGTTCCTCTTCAACGCCGGCAGCGTGAGTGAGCTCCGCAACGTTGTGCTTGGTAAAGAAACCGTTGAAGTCACCAAAACGCTGGACATATTCGATTATCAGAGATGAATGTTCCGACGCGCTGGAGAATATCTGCTTCAGGCCATCATCTTTTGATCCAATCACATCTAGCAAAAAGTCCCGTCCCTGCGATGCAATCTGTTTTACTACATAATCGATATTTTCCATACCGTTGCGTTCACCGTCGGCAACGGCCAGTGCAATATGATGCAGTCGAGGTCCATAGTTACGCACAAATGTCTCTGTTGGTGAAGGCAGTTTTTCCAGATGGTTCACGAAGTAAGGGGTGTTGTTGGCTGTAAAGACCTTTGCCGGGGACTGCATTTCATTTGGGCAATGCACACTTTTAGTGACATTGGTTGAGGAGTTCTGGTCGGTTATATCATATGAACCCCAATAGTAATAGCTGGACAAGGACAGCCATTCCAGTATTGCTACTTCACGGTTCTGACTGTATATACGTGTCGCAAGATGGTCTATCGGCATGATTAAATCATTGATTCCCAGTTCTTTCTGCATGGATTTAGCAGCAAGGTAGACTTCCTGTACATCATCGCGAATGGCACTTACACCCAGTGCATAGGTACGTATCTGATCCAGTGGTCTCTCCATGTATGACACGATATTATGTGTATAGGGAGAAGGTTTGCTGATGGCAAGATTACCGGGAAGTTGCATGCGGCGTATCTGATCCTGTGAAAAAAATCGAAATTCACGTTCTTTCTGTTTTTCAACAACTTCATGTAGATTGTCGACACGTAAAATCTCGCCCATGTAGCGACTATTCGGTTTCCGCATTCCTATTGGGTAAATCTCATTAAGACTGCGGAAAACCCCCTGGATGGACGGGTCTTTAACTTCGCGCACGAGAAAATCCGGTGAGTTCATGTCGACACGAAGAATGTGCGTCCAGTGATCCTCACTTTCCAGTGTAACGAGGTAGTGATAAGGGGTCATTAAGGACAGTTCGCCGATATAGCGAATCGAGTGCCCAGGATCAACCGTTATCATGATTGCTTCTATTTCGTGAATGATATCAGTCAGCCCACTATGATCGCGTTCTTCAAGTAGACGCACCAGGTATTCTTCAAAAAAATCCGAGTTTTGTTTGTCTCCCTGCCTCGGGAAAATTAATGATTCTGTCATTTTTCTATGCATTAACTAGATGTAAATTAGAGATGTAGATTGAAATTGCTAATTTAAAATGCAATAAATGCGCCATTTTTTATTGTTACAATCTAATCAACAAACTCTTTAGTATTTTGATGATTATGTATACCTTCAAATGCCTGGCTCTTTTCGAAATAAAGCAATTGCACTTAATGAGTGCAATATGCAATCGTAGAGTGCCCGAAATGGTGCAAGTAATCATGAATCAATTAGCGTATGCTCCATTTCTTTAGTTAACTAGCAACATCCTGTGCGCTTGATATTGGCATATAGCTTGCTTATTAATGCATATCATAAGAAACACCTGTTACTGACTTAACACTGAATACCGTTGTTCATATGACTATTGACTGGAAACATTATTCAAGCAAAGACACTTACGATGAACTATTAACATCCAGTGGGCGCGCTCGTAGTGGTGCCGGCAAAGTAATGCATTATCTTCGCAACCTCAGTGAAGAAGACCTCAAGGAGCGGAGAGAAGCTGCAGAACTGGCCATGCATGTAATGGGCATTACCTTTACAGTCTATAGTGAAGAAGGTGGTATCGACAGGGTATGGCCGTTTGATATTATCCCGCGCATTATATCGGCTCGCGAGTGGCAACGTATAGAAGAAGGACTCATACAACGCGCTCAGGCGCTGAATATGTTCATCGCCGATATTTACGATAAACAGAAAATCATCAAAGACGGAATATTTCCGGCAGAAGTACTCAAACAATCTGTTAACTTTCGTGAACAATGCATGGGAATAAAACCTGCCCATGGAGTCTGGGCTCACATCTGCGGGAGTGACCTGGTTCGTGATTTTGACGGCACCATGTATGTATTAGAAGATAACTTGAGAGTACCGTCGGGTGTTTCATATATGCTGGAAAATCGCCTCGTTATGAAGCGCGTTTTTCCCGAACTGTTTGAGGATCACAGCATCCTGCCTATCGACGGCTATTCGACGCGCCTGTTCGATATGCTGGCTTCTCTGTCTGCACAGCCAACAGAGTATCCATCTATCGTTGTGCTGACACCGGGTATCTATAACTCAGCCTATTTTGAACATTCATACCTGGCCCAACAAATGGGTGTTGAACTTGTTAGCGGCAGTGATCTGATCGTTGAAGATGATATTGTGTTTATGAAAACAATCAATGGTCGTTCCCGTGTCGATGTCATTTATCGAAGGGTTGATGATCTGTTTCTGGACCCTCAAGTATTCAACCCGGATTCCATGTTAGGCGTACCCGGCATAATGAACGCATGGAGAAAAGGCAACGTGGCCATTGCCAATGCGCCTGGTGCAGGTGTTGCCGATGACAAGGTTGTTTATGCATATGTGCCGGATATGATTCGTTACTACCTGGATCAAGATGCCATCCTGCCAAACGTACCGACCTACCTGTGCATGGATGATAAACAACGTGAGCATGTGCTCGCCAACCTCGAGAATATGGTCGTCAAACCAGCAAACGAATCTGGCGGATATGGCATGATGGTGGGTCCTGCTGCCAGTAAACGCATGCACCGGGAATTTGCAGCACTGATAAAGAAGAACCCTCGCAACTATATTGCACAGCCGACATTATCATTATCGACAGTGCCAACATTATGTGATGGGGAAATAGAACCACGTCATGTTGATTTGAGACCATTTATTCTTTCTGGTGATAGTATGCATGTCACGCGTGGCGGACTGACACGTGTGGCACTCAACAAAGGTTCCCTGGTTGTTAATTCATCACAGGGAGGTGGTAGCAAGGATACATGGATTGTTGAAACAGGAGGAGCATAAACATGTTGCTATCAAGTGTAGCTGAGCGTGTTTACTGGTTTGCACGTTATGTCGAGCGTGTCGAGAATACGGCACGTATGGTGCTGGTCAACAATAACCTGTTATTGGATATGCCGCGCAACGCTACTCTGGGCTGGGCACCACTTGTATCGATTACCGGTAAGTCAGAAATATTTTATGACACTTACAAGGAGGCCAGTGAACGTAACGTAATGCGGTTTCTCGTGATGGATACCAATAACCAGAGCTGCATGCTCTGCTCATTGAAAAATTCGCGCGAGAACCTGCGCACATCAAGGGCAATTTTCCCACGCGGCGTCTGGGAAACACTAAACGATCTTTACAGCTATGCAAAAGCCAACAAGTCTGCGGTTCTGACCCGCCGCAGTCGTTATGAGTTTTTGAGCCATGTTATTGATTCCTGCCACCTGATAACGGGGAAGTTGTCAGCATCTATGAGCCATGACCAGATATACGAGTTCGTGCGTCTGGGTCGTAATATCGAGCGAGCCGATATGACTTCGCGCGTAATAGATGTAAGGGCCGACAATCTATTACCTAAGCATGATGAAGAACTCAAGCCATTTGATGACATCCAGTGGAAAAGTGTGCTTGATTCTCTTGCCGGATACCAGATGTACAGACGCTATGTGCATGTGCGTGTACGTGGTGTAGAGGTATTGCGTTTTTTATTACAGGATACTTATTTTCCGCGTGCAATCAGGCACTGCCTCACTCAGGTTGAACTGTGTCTGCGTAACCTGCCGTTAAATGAAGCACCACAGTATGCCCTTGTGCGCGCACAACGAAAGATTGACAATATCGATATTACTAAGATTGTTGGTGGAAGATTGAACGAATTCATCAATGAATTACAGCTAATATTATATGATTTAAATGATGAGCTAACTTACAGCTATTTCGAAGGCAAGGAAGTCTCGCCGAAGATATATAAATTTAGACAGCACCAATAGCGATAAAACACTATTGATGAGACAGTAAAGAATTCGAAAACATATATATTGGGGGCTGTTATCGTCTGACAACAGCAGTTCAAAATTCTAGTCTTTCATACCACATGAGAAAATTTATAGAGCTAGCTCGTTACAGGTAAGCCGGAGAGAAAAATTGGTATCAGATTTCACGATGATTCAACACACCTGCCGCCAGCCTGTTCATGCAGAGACCGGCGCAGTCACCGATTATCTCAGCAGCTGTGATTATTATACTGTCCGGCTTTATCCTGTTTGACACTGGCCGAAGAATTGATGGCACTGAATCCAGTCATAATAATTTAGATCTCTCTGCTGTAACTAACTATCAAGATGCGCTTAAAAGAAATGAATTTGCAAATAAAATGAATACTAAAAGTGTCAGCTGCCTAATTAGCACATGGCCAAACCACGCTTTGCTGAATTGGGATATCAATAATGATTGAGGTAAGAATACATGGCCGTGGCGGACAGGGAAATGTCGTCGCAGCCTACCTGCTTGCGACCTCTGCCATCAATGAAGGATGGCACGCACAGGCATTTCCCGCTTTTGGCGCGGAACGCCGCGGTGCACCAGTAGTCGCATTCGTGCGACTCAATCATGAACCAATCAGGCGCCGCTGTCAGGTTGCATCTCCAGACTTTCTCATTATTCAGGATGATGCCCTGATGAATGTCCCCGGTATCACGGAAGGCCTGAAAAGCGGCGGCAGTATTTTGTTGAACACATCGAAAAGCAGCGAAGCCTATGCCAGTGAAGACATTGTCCACAGCAGTCTGGTAACCTTGCCGGCTACACAACTGGCGCTGCAGTACCTGGGGCGCCCAGTACCCAATACGGCACTATTGTCAGCTTTTCTTCAGCTCACGGATTTGCTTCCTGTGTCTTCATTAACTGATTCACTGAAAGAACGCTTCAAAGGCGAAGTACTGGAAAAAAATATTGCACTTATTGAAGCTGCATCTAAAACTATACCAGCAAATTTGTGGAAACAAACAGCCAATGCGTAAAGCACTAGAAGGATCACAGGCCATTGCCCAGACAGTCGCGCTATGCCGTCCACAAGTTGTGGCAGCCTATCCTATTACGCCACAGACCCATATCGTGGAAAACATAGCCAAACTCGTCGCCAATGGCAAAATGGAATGCGAACTGGTGAGTGTGGAGAGTGAGTTCTCTGCCGCATCGCTAGTCCTCGGCGCAGCCAGTGCCGGTTCAAGGACCTATACCGCGAGTGCTTCACAGGGCATCCTGTTAATGAGCGAGGTGCTCTACAATATCGCCGGACTTCGTATACCGATGGTGATGACCTGCGCTAACCGGGCAATATCAGCCCCACTTTCAATCTGGAATGACCAGCAGGATTCAATGGCTGTAAGAGATGCCGGCTGGATACAGCTTTACTGCTCAGACAATCAGGAGGCTGTTGATACCACTATCCAGGCCTATCGAATTTCAGAAGCAACCGAGCTGCCTGTGATGGTTTGCATGGACGGCTTCACGCTGACGCATACTCTTGAACCGATCGATATCCCTGACCAGAAAATGGTCGATACGTATCTGCCGCCATTCAACTTCTCTCGTGCACTCGATCCATTGAAACCAACCAGTGTCGGTACTCTGGTTTCTCCGGATCACTATTCTGAAGCAAGGCATTCACATCACCATGCACTACTTGATGCCATCAATGAAATCGTTGCAGCCGATACTGACTGGCAACAGCTCTCCGGTCGTTCTGCGGGCAGTCTACTCAGTGTTGACGGGCCTGCAGATGCACACATCGGAATCCTGACATTGGGATCGATTTTTGGCACATTATGCGCGGCACGTGATACCTTCACAGAACTGCCCGCTACTAAATTAATCAAACTGCGTTCCTACAGGCCATTCCCTGTCGATGCTCTTCGCCAGGCATGTTCTGAACTAACTGATCTCATTGTTCTTGAGCGCGCACTGTCACCCGGTTTCGGGGGTATCGTTTCATCGGAAGTGCAGGCAGCACTGACACATATGGCAAGCGAGGTAAGAGTGCACAGTTTTGCTGTCGGTCTTGGTGGGCGTGATATGCCACTGGAAATCTACCGCAAACTGCACAAGCAGGTCGAAGTAGCCGTGCCAGCACCTTTTTCAATCATAGATGTGGAGCTGGAGAAACTGTCAGCCGAAGACCATGGTACTGGTGCCGCTACAAATTAAACAGGGATGTATTGAGTAAAACTGATATGAATGAAGATACACAAACAGTCACGCCCGAGACACTCATGCAGTTGCGAAAAAACCAGCCGCGCTTTGAAGGCCTTGAATCCGGCCATCGTGCCTGCCTGGGTTGTGGTGAAGCACTTGCCGCCAGGCTGGTCACTGAAGCCGCAGGCCCTGATGTGATGATTGCAAATGCGACAGGTTGCCTGGAGATTTTTACTACACCATGGCCAGAATCTGCATGGCGACTACCATGGATGCATTCCTTATTCGAAAATACAGGCGCTATTGCAGCAGGTATGGAAGCCGCACTCAAGGCCCAGGGGAAACCCACCAAAGTATTAGCCTTCGCTGGCGATGGCGGTACTTTTGATATCGGTTTCCAGTCACTTTCGGGTATGCTGGAGCGAGGACACAATGTTCTTTTTGTCTGCTTCGATAACGAAGCATATATGAACACCGGTATTCAAAGTTCCAGTTCGACACCGCATGCGGCCATGACAACGACATCGCCGCCGGGCAGTGCACGTATGGGTAAACAGAATCTTAAGAAAGATATCCTCTCTATTGTCGCTGCACATCATATACCCTACGCTGCCACAGCATCAGTCGCATACCCCTCTGATCTTCGCAAGAAAATTCGTCGTGCAATGGAAATAGAAGGGCCGACATTTATCCAGATCCATAGTCCCTGCCCGCTGGGCTGGGGCCATGACGGAGCAGATAGCATCAAGGTTGCGCGCCTGGCTGTCCAGACCGGACTATTCCCGGTCATTGAGCTTGAAAGCAGGGAAATGATTGGTAGCATGCCAATCCGTAACCCCAAACCTGTGACCGATTATCTGGTACTGCAACAGCGGTTCCGGCACCTGTTTCAGCAAGGTGATGTTCGTGCTATTGAAGAACTCGCACATATACAGGCACTGGCTGATCACAACATTAAACACTTCAAACTACGTGGCGAAGGCATGGATGCTCAAGACTCAGATGGAGCCGATACAGTTTGTCGTGGCGGCATGCGCTGGGCATAAACAGGATCAGCAGTATGGAATCGAAACTAACCCGTGGCGGCTTCGCATATCCCGGTACCACACTGGTATACAAAACTGGTTCATGGCGCATTCAGCGGCCTGTTCACACACACAGGAATGCTCCGTGCCATTCTGCATGCCCGGCAGGTGAAGACCCCCAGGCATACCTTGCTCTGCTGGACGAAGACAAGCCGCGTGAAGCGTGGGAATTACTGGTTAGCATCAATCCGCTCCCTGCTATCACTGGCAGAGTCTGTCCTCATCCCTGTGAATCAGTATGCAACCGCGGGCAATACGATGAGCCGTTAGCTATTCACAGTATTGAACGCTATCTAGGTGATCAGGCGCTCGCAAAAAACTGGGCATACCCGGTATCACCTGCTGCTGAAAATGCACCTCACGTTGCTGTCGTCGGAGCCGGACCGGCAGGACTGGCATCAGCCTATCATCTGATTCGCCATGGACTGCAGGTAACGGTATTCGATGAACTTTCCGAAGCCGGCGGCACCCTGTTCACTATCCCGGACTATCGTCTCCCCCGTGAGATCGTAAGAAAAGAGATTGAACGTCTGCTGGATACCGGCATCTCGTTTAAATCAAGGCATAAGCTGGGGCGTGAAATCCACTTACCTGAACTTCAGCAAGAGTATGCAGCAGTATTTCTCGCTCCCGGTGTAATGAAAAGTAACGAATGGAGTGTGGATGGTGTTACACCCTATGATCTGCATGAAGGACTACACCTGCTCAAACAATGGAGTGATGTAGCAAGCCTGCCAGCGATGAAAAGTGCCGCCGTCATTGGCGGTGGTAATACTGCTATTGACATCGCACGCATTCTGAATCGTAACGGTGTCGACACACATATCGTCATTCACAGTAGCCTGCCAGATCCAGATAAGCCTGCAGCAGATGACATGCGCGCTATTCCACGGGAGATCGAGCAGGCACTCGAAGAAGGTGTGCAAATACATGATCATCATGGCGTTAAGCGCTTGATCCTGCGCGGTGAAAAACTGACCGGCATAGAAATCCTGCGTATGCGCAAGTTACCCGATGAGGAAGGCCGTCTGCATCGCGTAGCCTTTGAAGGAACGGAAAGTATACTCCACGTTGACCAGGTTATTCCGGCCATTGGGCAGGTGGTTGATGCAGCTGGCATGGAAACTTTACTCGATGGCAAATCCTATTTCAGCGTAGATGACTGGGGACAGATTGAAGGCAAAGAAAACATCTACGCTGGCGGTGATGCAGTAGAAGGTAATGGTGGCACTGTCACTGAGGCTATTGGTAACGGCAGAATTGCCGCAGAAGCTATCGCTGCAAAACTGAGGCAGCAACAACTGCCGACAATAAATAAATCAGAGCCTGTTCATTTCAATAGTCTCAATATGGAATATTTTGAGCCCAGTTCGCGCGTAGAACAGGTAATTCTCTCTGTTGAAGAGCGTACATGCGAAACAGAAATCGAAGGAGGTATTTCAGGGCTTCAGGCCGCCCATGAAGCCAATCGTTGTTTCGCCTGCGGTAACTGCCTGCGTTGTGATAACTGCTGGACTCTCTGCCCTGATAGTGCCGTACTGAAAACCAATGAAGTTACTTTTGATGGTTCCTTCTATGTATTTGACTATGACTACTGTAAGGGTTGCGGCCTATGCGCCAGCGAGTGTCCAACTGGTTATATATCCATGGTGAATGAATAAGGTACACAATTTACATGTGGGTGGAATGAACGTCCTGAAATATACGATGAGTTTTGTACCTGGTTTACAGGTTGGCAGACATCTTGCTAGGTATCTACTGTAACAACTGAACCTTATGCTGTAGATGAATACATGAAGACCTGGACCAGTTTCCATGCAATTTCAGTATCAATATATATTTCAGTTACTTACACTATTAATTTAGAATTCATGGGATAAAACAATGGTATGGTTAAACAATCCTTCGGTAGATTTCTAAATAATTTTAATAGCACTAATACTGTGCACTGAATAATTCAATGCATCAGTTTGTCGCTCTTGATATCAACAGAGAATTAAAGACAGAAAGGAAATTCTAAATTTACTGGAAATGAATTATTAAGTTATGTGCAAATTAAAGTTACACCTAAAACCAGCTCATGGTCTTTTATGTTATTACAGTTAAACGCATTGCTGTCCATGCATCCAGTATTGCGCTTCTACTTACGATCATATTGCCTAACAAAAAATATCACTCTCAACGACAAATTTATTCACTGCGAGGAATAAACCATGGCGACGAAAAAAACAGTAAAATCTAATCCGACCAAAAAGAAAGCGACCAGGAAGAAATCAGTAAAAAAACAGGCAGTAAAAAAGAAAGTTGTAAAGAAAAAAACAGCAGCAAAGACTACTGCAAAGAACAAAAAAGCCGACAATAGTAAAGCACAAAACAAAGCTGTTGCAATCTCAGACAATGAAAAACGGATGATGATTGCCATGCGTGCTTATTACAAATGGGAGAAAGCCGGGTTTCCTCATGGCGAGGATTATAAACACTGGATAGAAGCGGAAGAGGAAATTGAAGCGATGCTCAAATAAGACCCGGGATCAGCTTTTTCAGTTAAGCAGCAAATCATTATGATGAGCTGTGTTGTTTGACAAAAACAAGCAATCATATGAAAAATACAATCAACCTGCCGCTGCAGTTTATCAACCTCTGGTTGACGCTGTTAATTATCTGGCTATTAGCTAATGGCTCACTAGCGTCGCATACAATCATTGCAGGTGTATCTATATCGGCTGTTATCGCACTGGCATTTGCTGCCTTTGCTCAGGTATACAGTGTGGTGCGCTGGTCACCAAGAGTTATCTATTACTACCTGATATACCTGAGCGTATTTTTTTACGAACTGGTGAAAGCCAATCTTAATGTGATGTTGCTAGTATTCTCACCGCGCATCAACATCAGTCCCGCTATCGTTGAAATCAAAACAGAGCTTAAATCTCCAATGGGAAGGCTGGCACTTGCCAACACGATCACCTTAACCCCCGGGACACTGGTGGTCGACATCCAGGACGATTCTCTCTTTGTGCACTGGATCAACATAAGCACAACCGATCCTGTTGCCGCGGCCGAAGCCATCTCCGGCCGCTTCGAAAAATACCTCAAGGTTATTTACGGGTAAGTATCTATGACTGAAATTGGCTTCACGGAACTCACGGTTATTATTTCTGCTGTTCTCATTTTTTTCAGCATCGTGTTCGGTATTGTTCGCCTGGTGATCGGGCCCGACACAGTTGACCGCGTGGTTGCTATCGACCTGTTGACTATCGTCACGATCGCATTAATTGCACTGCTGGCACACCAGGCGGAACGCTATATCTACCTGGATGTTGGACTGGTATACGGATTACTGAGTTTTCTCGGGGTACTGGCCGTGGCGCGCTATCTGGAAGGAGGACTCTGACCATCATGTACATATCAATCCTGGTTTTGCTCACACTTGTGCTCTGTGCAGGCATCCTGCTGAGTGCCCTGCTGGCCGTCATACTTAAGAACAATGTGGGGGCTATTGTCAGCGCCGGGTTAGCCAGTCTTTTCGCCTCGGTCGTATACGTCGTCCTCGCGGCACCGGACGTTGCCATGACCGAGGCGTCTATCGGCTCCGGCCTTACAACGATGATCTTTCTTTATGCCATACGCAAAACCCAGGGCATTGATACGACCTCCAGGGAAAATAAATGAGTCTCGGTCTCAACGAAATCATCGGTAACATTTTGTTGATCTGCGGCAGCTTTTTCCTGTTCTCCGCGGGACTGGGCGTATTGCGCATGCCAGATACGTACAACCGCATCCAGACAGGCACCAAGGCAACGACGCTGGGAACGATACTGCTACTCATCGGTCTCGCTTTCCTGCACCCGGCATGGACTTTCAAACTCATCATCCTGATATTTTTTGTCATGCTGACCAACCCGGTGTCTTCGCATGCACTGGCACGCGCTTCCCATGCGATCGGCATTCATGAAACAGATGCCACGGTTATCGATCATATGGATCAGCAAGACAGTCCTGCCGCGGTAACACAAGAGCGCGAGCACGTGGATCAAACGCCACCGGAGAAAACCGGAAAATGATAAAGCGTATTATTATTTTTATCATGCTGGGACTGATGGCCATGATCTTCTTTAATCTTGCGTCAAACTATGTCGAGAACGAATCACTGCTCAAGCTTGGACGTTACTATGCCGAGAAGGGCCCACAGGAACTTGGTGCGCCTAACCTGGTGACTGCCGTGGTAGTCACCTACCGTGGACTCGATACACTCGGCGAAGTTACCGTGCTCTTCATCTCCGCTGCCGGGGTTGGTCTGCTGTTGCGACGTACTCGCCGTAAGCAGAACGATGAAGACCTGGAAAAAGCCGACCGTAGAGAAGAACGTGCCGGTGTTCACAAACCCGCCAGTGAAATTGTGGAGACTGCCACGCAGTTGCTGCTGCCGATGGTTATTCTTTTCGGTATTTATGTTTTCATCAATGGCCATCTGTCACCTGGCGGCGGTTTCCAGGGCGGCGCAATTATTGCTTCCGGAACAATGTTCCTGCTGCTGGCATTGCCCGAGTCACACATCAGCCGCATCCTGATCGCGGTCACGGAATCACTATCGGGATTCAGCTATGTCGTCATCGGGGTACTTGGCGTGATACTTGCGGGTGGCTTTCTCGACAACCGCATACTCGGACTGGGCGAATATGGTGACCTGTTCAGTGCCGGTGCGATTCCGCTTATCTATTGTTTCATCGGGCTCAAGGTCGGTTTTGAACTGAGTGCCGTACTGGACCGATTTCGCAAGGACGACACGGGGCCGGAAAAGACATGATTCCAGATATTCCGATTTCACTCATAGCTCTCTGCTGCGGCCTGGCACTGATTCTTATCGGGCTCTGGGGCATGCTGACCCAGCGCAACATGATTCGCATAATCATAGGGTTTTCTTTGATCGACACGGGCATTCACATGGTCATGGTTTCGATTGGCTACGTCACCGGTGGAACAGCCCCGATTATCAATGATTCAGTGCCGCTGGCCGAGGCGGTAAAGCGCATCGTTGACCCGGTGCCCTCTGCCCTGGTGCTGACAGCAATCGTCATCGGGCTGGGTGTCACATCGGTCATGCTGTCATTTGCCGTGCGCATATACAAAGCACGCAAGACGCTCATGATCGATGAATTGACGGAGTCTAAATTATGATGAACAGCCTGCTTGATATGCTGCTTCATCCACTCGGCATCTATGTCATTGCTCTAGGCGCCGGCTTTCTCATTCCGCTGTTCGACCGTGCACACCGTGGGTCAGCTGTGTTGCTGTTCATCGCTGCACTTGCGGCGCTTGCCACTATTGCCGGTGTAAACCTGCTTGCCATTATCAAAGGTGCGCCACCCATATTTATCGAAACGGCAGGCATATCTCCTCCTTTTTCAATCAACATGCGCTTTGGTCTGTTTGAAGGGGGTGTCGTCTTTGCCTTAAACAGCGTGGCATTCCTGGCGGCCCTGCATCTCCTCGGTAGTTTGCGCAAGCACGCCTCCGCTCTCCTGCTCTACCTGATCATGGTGATGGGAATCAACGGCATGATCATGACCCGAGACCTGTTCAACCTGTTTATCTTCATCGAGATAACTTCGCTTGCGACCTATGCCCTGATCGGGATGGAACGTACCGGGAGCGTTCTTGCGGCGGGTTTTAAATATATTATTGCGACATCGATAGCATCGGCCTTCTTTCTGCTCGGCACTGTTTTCATTTATTACCAGACCGGTACGCTGAATATTGATGACATCATAGTACACAGTGACCTGATTCAGGGGCCTATCGGTTTAATTGCATCATTGTTTCTACTCACCAGTCTGTTAATCGAGCTCAAGCCCTACCCTGCTAATGGCTGGGGACTGGATGTCTATGAAACAGCACCCAGCGGTATCGCATCACTGATTTCTGTCGGCGTCTCTTCAGGTGTACTCTTTGCACTTTACAAGCTGCTGCCTTTGATGGGCGATTTCCTCCCCAGTATTGCTCTCATCAGCGGCGTCACTTTCCTTGCCTCGAACATCATTGGACTTAAACAGGGCAATGCCAGGCGACTGCTCGGCTACTCGTCAATAGGACAGATGGGACTGCTGACCATGGCGCTCGTCATGCTGCAGCAGCTCGACGCGATGGATATGGCAATCATTGTTGTTGGTGGCCTGTTTATCAATCACCTGCTGGCAAAGGCCGGTCTATTCTGGCTTGCCGGTATTGTCAACCGTGAACAAATAAACGACTGGTCTGCATTAAGTCAGCACCCGTGGCTGCTGTTCCTCTTCGGCAGCATGATTGCCGCACTGATTGGCCTGCCACCCTTCCCCGGTTTCTGGGGTAAATGGGAGCTCATCATGCAGCTGGCAACTGCCGACTATTACGGCTGGATCCTGCTGGTGCTTGCCGGTTCACTGCTGGAAGCGGCTTACCTGTTCCGCTGGTTCACGCGTGCATGGCAAGGCGATATCACCACGGGGACTGCAGGCTTACCGGCACTGAGGATTCGTTTCTGGCAACCCGCAACGGTCGGTATCGCCGTTTTCCTGTTATACGTTATGGGCAGCGGCATGGCCACGCTGATGGACGTTACCGTACCGGCTTTCCTGCTGCCGCTTGCTGCCGGCCTGGCAATGTTACTGGTCGATGGTTTGCCCGGGAGACTGAAAAATATAGTGATGTTGCTGATTGTCGGCTTTTTCGGCATCGGGCTGACCCACAACCTGACTGGCATTAACCTGCTCTTCAGTTACCTGCTTGTCGGCGGGGGACTACTGATTAGCATCGGCGCACTTTACCGCAAAGACAATCGCAGGGGATTTTACCCATTACTGGCAGTGCTGCTCGTTTCACTGGCCGCATTACTGCGTGCAAGAACATCACTGGAGTTTTTCTTTAGCTGGGAATTGATGACACTTTCGTCCTACCTGCTTATCGCTGTTGGACGAAACGGCCTCAAACCGGCTTTGTCATACCTGCTGTTTTCACTCGGTGCTGCCTACTTTATTTTTGCCGGCTTTGCCGTCGCTTTTGCCGCGACTGGCAGCCTGCTGCTAGCTGACCTGGGCGACGCGGGCGAACAGGCGGGGCTTGTTTTTGGGCTGCTAGCTGCCGGTTTCGTGATCAAACTGGGGGGCTTTGGTCTCCACATCTGGCTGCCGGGCAGTTATGCTGAAGCCGATGATGACTTCACGGCCATCCTGTCATCCGTGGTCAGCAAGGCAGGGATATTTGGACTGGTCACCATTGCCGCCTATCTCGGCGTACAGGCCGATATAGGTCTCGACCCGGCCTATGTACTGGGCTGGATTGGCATATTAACGGCGACTTTCGGTGCACTGATGGCGGTGTTCCAGGAAGATATCAAGCGCCTGGTTGCCTATTCCAGCATGGGACAGCTGGGCTACATCGTCACCGGGGTCGCATTGATGAGCCATCTTGGCTGGATCTCGGCTCTGTATACCACCGTGAATCATTTTCTTTTCAAAGGCATCCTGTTCCTCGCCGTTGCCGGCATTATCCTGCGTACCAATGAGCGCCTGATGTATAAAATGGGCGGCCTGATCAAGAACATGCCGGTGACATTTACCTTTACCATGATTGCGATCATTGCAATGTCAGGTGTGCCACCCCTGTCCGGGTATGGCGGCAAGTGGATGTTGTTCAACGCCCTTATGGACAAGGGCTGGTACTGGATCGCGGCGCTAGCCTTCTTTTCCAGCGCGGTCGCCTTTCTCTACATGTTCCGCCTGCTGCAGACAGTTTTTCTCGGACAACGCAAACTGGAACACGCAAAACTGCGCGAGGCACCGGCCATCCTGCTGGCACCGCAAGTCATACTCATTGCAGCAATCATGGTTATTTCGGCCTATCCTAAATTGTTGCTGGACCCGTTGTCCGCAACCATCGACCCCTGGATCGCGAGCACCCTGGTGTGGGAAGGCACTTCGCTGGTATCGCATTACGGCAACTGGAACGCACCCATGATCATGGCGATTGTCGGCGGCGTGTGGATGATACCGCTGATCATTCTCCTACTGGTTTCTCTTACCCTGAAGATACAAAAAGTCGAACAGTTCAATATCGTGTTTGCAGCCGAACGCCCCCGGCGTCCCGAAGAAACCCATTTCGCCTACAATTTCTTTGCCCATTACGATCGCGCGATCGGTTTTCTTGTCAGGCCGAGAGCGACGGCGTTCTGGAATGCGACTGTTGAATGGACGCATACCTTCGGTTCATCGCTAAGAATTTTCTATACCGGCAACGGCCAGACATATGCGCTGTTCATCATCATGTATTTCATCGGTATGTTCCTGGTCAACGGAGGGCTTGAACTGTGATCTATGCAAGTATGTCAGAGTGGTTCGGCAGGGTTGGCTACTTCGGCCTGACCCTGTTGATCGTTACTGTTTATGGCCTGCTGGTGGGTGCCCTGATTGAGCGTATTATTGCCAAGGTCCAGGGACGTGTCGGCATCCCCTACTCGCAGCCGTTCATCAATATTGCCAAGACTTTTTTCAAACGCACCGCCGTAAGCCATGGCATCATGTTCTACCTTGGGCCGGTCTTTCGCATTGCGGGTGGCATCGGCACCCTGGCCTTCATCCCGGTCATCTACGGTAGCGAGATGTTCTCAAACTTCAGTATGGCTGGCGACCTGTTCCTGGTGATCTACTTTATGTTTTTTGGTCAGCTCGGCATGGCACTTGGCGCCGGTGAAAGCGGGCATCCCTACAGCGCAATCGGTATTGCCCGCGGTCTGTCGCAGATGACGGCCTACGAAGTGCCGTTTGCCCTTGCCGTCATTTCCATAGTGATCCAGTACGACACCCTGTCGATTACCGAAATCGTAGCTGCCCAGCAGGGTGGCTGGCAGAACTGGACCGTGATTACGAACTGGGTAGCCACGCTGGCTGCCATGCTGGCGTTTCTCGGCATGACGGGATATTCACCGTTTGATATCTTCCTCGCGCCGCAGGAAATACCGATCGGGCCGCCTACCGAGTTTCACAGCGCCTACCTCAGTTTTCTGCAGATCAATCGTGCCCTGTTTGGTGCGACCAAGCTGGTGCTGTTTATGAACCTGTTCTTTGGCGGTGCCACCGGCTGGGTCGAACTGATGATCAAGACACTTTTGATATACATGGTTGCGATTGTCGTTGGTGTTGCGTTCCCGCGCTTCCGTGTTGACCAGGGGATACGTTTTTTCTTCAAGATTCCAACCCTGATCGGCATCATGTCTATCGTTTATGTACAGATGGTGCTTGCATGAATATAAACCTGCAAGCCAGGAGTTCTTACTATGAGTAAAGACCGTTCCTCGAAAAACACAATGGAAAATTCCGGCCTGAGTGCGGACGAACAGCTACTGTTTTGCAACGCACGGCCCGAACCCTACAAGCCCTATTCGATAAAAGCGGTCGAAGATTTTGCCAACTGGGCAAGAGCAAACTCGCTCTGGATTCTGGCCTTTGGTACCGGTTGCTGCTCTATTGAACTTCGCCCGTTGATGACCGCACGCTTTGACATCAGCCGCTTTGGCATTGCCGGACGACCGACACCACGGCAATCTTCAGTTTTCATCATTGGTGGCTATGTTTCGGTCAAGACCCTGAAGCGGATCATCCGCAGTTATGAACAGATGCAGGGTCCCAAATTCATCATTGCGCTCGGCTCCTGCCCGGCCAACGGCGGCATGTATTTCGACAGTTACAATACCATCAACCAGTTTGATCTCTACCTTCCTGTAGATATGTATGTAACCGGCTGCATGCCAAGACCCGAAGCACTGCTTGCCGCGATCATGGAGCTTAAAGAAGACATCAAGGCCGGCAATTGTGACGGTGCGAATCGCTACGTAGAAAACCTCGACTGGTACAAGGCCAACCAGAAAAAGGTGATCAAGAACTGGGATATGCCCGACTATAACTGGTGATATTTTATGAATACTCTGCTCGACAGACTGGCTACCGATTTTGGTATTTACGATATATCAGATCGTAAACCCGCGATAACGACGTTAAAGGTCGAAAAACAACAGGCCGAAAGGTTAATCCGGGAATTGCGTGACCGTGAGGGTTATACCCACCTGAACTTCATTACCTGTATTGACTACATCGAGCAGGGAATATTTACGCTGGTATACATGCTGCACAACTACGGTGATAAGAGCACACTGGGCGTCGAGGTGGATATCGATCGCGAGAATGCCGAGATGACGTCCATTCACACGCTGTGGGCACAGGCCTGGACCTATCAACGGGAACTGCGGGAAATGTTTGGCATCAATTTCCCCGGCAGCCCGCGGCAGGAAGAAGATTTTTGCCTGGAAGGCTGGGATGACATACCTCCGATGCGCCGTGAATTTAACACCAAGACATACAGTACAGAAACATTTGGACACCGGGAGGGCCGAGTCAGTGAAGACCCGCGTGAGCACATGAAGGCCCAGCTGTACCCGACACGTGGAGGTGATAATTAATGTCATCGACTGTAAACAAGACGTCTGTCGGGCATGCTGCCTCACTGGATTTTACCCAGCCTGGGCCCGTTGACCTGGCATCCGGCAAATACGTAAAAATCTGGCAGGGGCCCCAGCATCCGGGTATCACTGGTAATATGTCGCTCGAACTGGTACTCGATGGTGACACGATAGTCGACTGCAAGACCCACGTCGGCTATCTCCATCGTGGGTTTGAAAAACTGATGGAACATCGCACCTTCATCCAGAATTTCACCGTCGTCTGTCGTATTGCGGTTCCCGAACCGGCCTTCAACGAATACCTCTATGCCGCTGCACTGGAGAACCTTAGTGGTATCGAGCCACCGGAACGGGCGCAATGGATACGTACACTGAACCTGGAAATGATGCGACTGGCCAGTTTCCTGATGTGGATCGGTGGCATGAGCGGTGCATTTGGCCAGTATACGGTACCCAACTGGACAATTACCTTCCGTGATTATGTGCTCGACCTGTTCGAGGAAATGACCGGTGCGCGCATCTATCACATGTACATGGTTCCGGGTGGCGTACGCGCACCACTACCCGACGGCTTTGACGAACGTATACGTGATCTCATGGACAAGACTGAAAAACTGCTGGACCAGGTAGAAAAGGTCATGTTCAACAACACTGTTTTTAAAACTCGGTCTAAGGGTCTGGGTGTCATTTCACCGGAAATGATCGATCCTTATGGAATAGTCGGCCCCAATGCCCGTGCCTGCGGTGTCAAGCGCGACCTGCGCAAGGATGAGCCCTACCTTGTCTATGACCAGCTCGACTTCGACACCATTACCGGCACTGATTCCGACGCCTACGAACGATCATATGTGCGTCTGCAGGAAACACGACAGAGCATATCGCTAATTCGCCAGATCCTTGACCGTATGCCGGCAGACGGCCCGTTCCAGGCGCAGATGCCAAATATGCTGCACTGGAAAATTCCGCCCGGCCAGACCTATGTCAAGGCAGAATGCACTCGCGGTGAATACGGATACTTCATGGTGACCGATGGTTCTGAATTTATACGCCGGGTGCATGTGCGCGGACCGAGCTACACGCATGCCATCGCAGTCATGGAAAACCTCGCGGTCGGCACCAATATTGCGGACATCGCGGGACTGATGGTGTCACTGCATACCTATCCACCCGAGATTGAAAGATAACAGGAAAGTATGATGAGTCTGAAAGACCTGCTCTCCCCCTTCTTCGTCTGGCAACGTGCATTTGAAAAGCCGTGGACCAACATGCGCCCGATCGAGGAAAGACCTGGAGCGCCTGCGTACCGGGGCTTTCATATCAACCTCGCCGATAGCTGTATCGGCTGCGGCAGTTGCCACAGCATCTGCCAGAATGAAGCCATTGATATGGTACCGGTTGAGGAGTTTTCAGGACGCCCGGGTGACAGTGGCCTGCGTCCGCGCTTCGATTACGGTCGCTGCTGCTGGTGTGCGCTGTGCGTTGACATCTGTACTGCCAACTCCCTTCACATGAGCAACGAGTACACCTGGCTGGCGCGCGATCCAACTGATTACCACTTTACTGCCGGCGTCGAAGAAAAACCCTGGCAGGACAGCGAACTGGGCTATCACCGTGCCGAGGGCTATCACCTGTACCCGCCAAAGCGTATTGATATGGATATGTTGACGGCCGATGAAAGCGTGCAATCATTCGATGAAGTCGTCAATGGTTACAGCGAAGAGCAGGCGAAACTGGAAGCTGACCGCTGTGTCGAATGTGGCATCTGCGTTGCCACCTGCCCTGCGCACATGGATGTTCCGGACTATATTCGCAGTATACGCGACGGTGATTTCGAGACCGGCCTGCAGCTGATGTATCGCACCAATCCGTTCCCGGCGACCTGCGGACGTATATGCACACACCGTTGCGAAGAGGTCTGTCCTGTCGGCATCACGGGCCAGCCCATTGCTATCCGCTGGTTGAAACGCTTCATCGTCGACCAGGTCGATAGCATAGATTACGCTCGTATTCTTGATAGCGAGATTATCGAGAATGGACACAAGGTTGCGGTCATCGGTGCCGGCCCGGGTGGGCTTAGTGCTGCTTATTACCTGAGGAAGAAAGGCTATTCTGTCACGGTCTATGAATCCCAGGAAACGGGTGGCGGTATGTTGCGCTATGGCGTTCCGAGTTACCGACTTCCCGATGATGCCCTCGACAAGGACATAGACTACATTATTTCTGTTGGTGTAGACATCAGGTACAACACCATTATCGGTAAGGATGTCATGTTTGAAGACCTGCTCGGCGAGTATGATGCCATCTTTCTCTCCACTGGTCTTTCAGTGCCTTCAAGCATGCGCATAAACGGAGAAGATCATCCGCGCGTATTATCAGGCCTGCAGGTACTTGCCGATGTCGCCAGGGGAAAAGACCCGGGGATTGGCAGGAAAGTGGCTGTCATCGGTGGCGGCAACGTGGCAATGGATGCAGCACGGGTTTCAAGACGCCTGGGAGCAGATGTCGATATCCTCTACCGCCGCCGGATCAGTGAAATGCCGGCCGATCCCGAAGAAATAAAGGAATCGCAGGAAGAGAAGTGCAATCTTGTCGAAAAGGCAATCCCGGTCGAAATAATGGACACCGGCAGCAAAAAACAGGTGACTATTAAATGGGGAGAAGCTGAAATGGTACAGGACCCCAAAGGCGGCAGGCCGCGCCCGGTATTGCAAGAAGACCGCATGCACACGGAGACATACGACTGTATAATTTCAGCTATTGGCCAGGGAAGTAATCTCGACTTTATCACGCCTGCTGTACAGGAGCAGCTGGCCATTGAATGGGGCAAGTTTACCCCCGGCGAATACCAGCGGTCTGAACTGGAGAAAATTTTTGTGGGCGGTGACGTAGCTAACCGCACCGCTGATGCCATCAGCGCGATTGAAGATGGCCACCATGCCGCTCGCGGAATTGACAGGTTCCTGAAGCCAGGTGCCTATGCAGAAAATTAAGCTCAAGTTGATCACGAGGTAACTCGATATGAATACCGTTGATGAAATACTGGATTACGCCATCGAACAGGAACAGCAGGCGGCTGATTTCTATGCCGAGCTCGCATTACGTGCAGAAAAAGCCGGTATGAAACAGGTATTGCTCGATTTTGCCGATGAGGAAATGAGTCACAAAAAGCGTTTACTGGCAGTAAAAAACGGTAAACACGAACTGACTCCAGAAGAAGAAGTATTGGACTTAAAGATTTCCGATTACCTGGTCGAAGTTGACGCTACTGATGACATTTCCTATCAGGATGCACTGATCATAGCGATGAAAAGGGAACGGGCTGCCTACGAACTTTATACCGACATGGCCGCCAATATACCCGACAGCCACCTGAAAGAGGTCATCACCGGCCTTGCCAAGGAGGAGGCAAAGCACAAGCTGTTCTTTGAATCGGAGTATGACGATCGTGTATTGATGGATAATTAACGTGCCTGAAACGCTCGTGGGATACCAGATGCACAGAGACCATGTAGCATGTAGATTAACAGGCATAGAAGTATTACGGGAATCCAGCACAGAAGCTAAGAAAAAAACAATCACCCTGCCAGCAAAATGCAGAGCATTGTCCCAGCCATATGGCGCGCTCTAAGCAAATTGCACGCCCAACCGCCTCGCTAACAACTTGACCTATCATTCATAAGAAATTGTTTTATATAACTTAATGGTGGTGATGCCCTTTGTTATTTTCACTACTGTAGATAACCGTTCAGGACTGTGTTCGTTAATATTCCGGCACTTAATAATATTCGTGAAATGGTGCGGTACAGATTTACGTCCCCTCCTCTTCCTCATTCTGATAAATCTTAGAGACGAGCAGTTAAATATCCGTTATTGGATAAACACGCCCTCACCAGCATAAATCAAAAAAAGCCTCCGCTGGGGAGGCTTGAGATTGGAAAACGTACACGTTGAATCGAGAACTTATTCCCTTCACTTCTCCTGTATATTGACCAGCAGCTCAGTCGAAGTTTGATGATACGAAGTCCCAGTTGATAATTTTCCAGATTTCGTCCAGATATTGAGGCCGTGCATTACGGTAGTCAATGTAATAGGCGTGCTCCCATACATCAATCGTCAACAGTGGCGTCAAGCCATCGGTCATCGGATTTCCGGCATTGGAGGTATTGACTACATCCAGCTCACCGTCAGCGTTCTTGACCAGCCATGTCCAGCCAGATCCGAAGTTCGTAGCGGCAGATTTAGTAAATACTTCTCGGAAAGCGTCGAATGAGCCGAATCGTGTTGTCATTGCATCGGCGAGTGCACCACCTGGCTCACCACCTCCATCTGGACTCAAGCAATTCCAGTAAAACGTATGGTTCCAAACCTGTGCAGCATTGTTAAATATACCACCATCAGCAGAGCGGATAATCTCTTCTAATGTAGAATTTTCGTACTCTGTTCCAGTGATCAAGTTGTTTAAATTTGTGACGTATGTCTGGTGATGCTTGCCATAATGATAATCAAGCGTTTCCCTGGAAATTACAGGTGCCAGCGCATCTCGTTCATACGGTAAAGTCGGAAGTTCGTGAACCATTAAATTTCTCCTATAGAATTTTGTATCGAATACGTGCTAATTGTAACTTAGGTTTGAAGCAGAACCATGCCATGCAATCGTAAATGTCGATTATAGAGTATATGCTCTGTAGTTATAAGAAGATAAACCTTATTGAATACCCGCTAGTGGCTGAACAGAATTATTGATTAGATTCGTCAAGCTGCTTCATCATAATGCTTTGGATTCAGTCCAGGGGTAATTCATGTTGACCGGCCGGTAATAAGCGGCACATATAATCATTACTTCTCGTTTAATTTCTTCATTTCGGCGATTAATCTTGCCAGCTCCTCCTGCAGGGTTTCACGTTTGGTAATGGCTCCACCTCCTGGCAGGGTAGCGGCCATCTCGCCATTCGCTGCAACAAGCAGATCTATACTTGCCGGTGGTGTCATAACTTCCTGCCAGTCATCGAAGAAGGCATTGATCAATTTACGCGCCTTGCTCTCAAATCGAGCCTGATCAATCTGCAGGGGATAACCAGCATCTTGCGGGTATATAAAGTTGACATCGACCATCAATACACTCCTCCTCGATTTCTATAGATGTGGTGTGGCGTGATGGGTAAGAAGGATAAACACCCTTTTTCTTTTAGTCCAGTTGGCTCAAAGTCGTTATTGGTCATTTTACCAGCTGAGAAAGGCGCATAAAAATATTACCCGAAGCAGTTCTATGAGGGCCTGGTGTCAGCCATCGGGTGACATCTAATCATGGTGTCCTGGAGGTCAGCACACGGCCATGAGCGTAAATTCACGGTTCAATTGCTATGTAACAGGTTTCCTGTACTATCTTTTCTTTTTCGGAAACAGGAAGTTCACCAGTACCTGTGAATACCAGTCATTCGCAAAACGAGGACTCTCGACATTGTAGTAGGCGCCTACATCAACAGCAACAGCCTTTCCTCCAAGCCTGAACAAGCGTCCGACACCACCACCAAGAGGAACCGTCCACCGATTGTCTTTGTCTGACTCCCAGTTCGCCGTAATCAGTGGTGATGAAGTCAGATACCAGCCATCTTTGAGCTTGTAATTAATCGCCAGCTGCGCCGAGAAAACGTTGACATCAGCGGCATCACTGTCGCCTGCAACGGACCAGATGTTTTGCAGTATCCCTCCCAGAACCCAGTTTCCAACAGGTGCAAATGCGACAGCCGCAGGGCCCATTGACCACTTGTTCGAGCCAAAGCGATCTTTAGTATGAGTAGGTAACACGATAGACCCTCCGAGTCCGTAAGCTAATTTTCCAGATTTGCCTGGCGTGATAAAGCCCTGGTAGGTAATATCACCTAGCCCGAAAGCACTACCTATTCCAAAGGAGCCCGGGTTGCCATTACCCCAGCTGTAATCATCGAGAATGATTTCATCTTGACCTTCAGCATAAGCAATTGGAACAATAACTCGATTAATCAGGTTCCAGTCACCCATATTCACCGGGAAGATAGGCTTGATGTTCAGTACATTGGCAGTTGAATTTGATGGTCCGAGATTGAACAGGGTGTTGTTCTCAAAGGGCAGACTGATGACCGTGCTCAGGGGATTCATTGACTCCTCTGTAAGATCACCTGCCGCCAGATTCTGGAAAACACAGAATGCAAGACTGCAAGATATAAACTTGTGCAGTTTTCGTTTCATTTCTTCTATATATTTTAATTTATTATATATAGATATGCTTCTGAAAACACAATCAGGAACACAATAGAATAACCATTTCAGAAGGCTTTAATTAGGCGGCTTGTAGGGATCCAGTGCCCCGGTGGGAACCGGTGGATAGTTTTTCAACGAAGCCGCGTGCTCCTCCAGTTGTGGTAACGCCGCCTTCGGTACCCAGGTATGCGGAAACAGCACGTTATCGAGCTCCTGGGGATCGTTCATCAGGTTATAGGCGCGCGGCATGGTGTATTCACGCAGTTCGCCATTCCAGCCGGTCTGCTCCTTGAAATGGAGTTTCCAGTTGCCCCACTTCACGCCGAAAATATCGTTGCCCATGTAGACGATGAACCCTTCCCGTCCGGATTCTTGATTCTTACCCATGAGGAACCCAGACATATCTATACCGTCGATGACCCGGTCCTTGGGAACCTTGCCTCCGGCAATCCGTGCCAACGTCGGAAACAGGTCCATCTCGTGGACGATTTCATCGCTGACACTACCTGCCTTGATTTTGCCCGGCCAGCGCACTGCAAAGGGCACACGAAGCGCCCCTTCGTAGCCGGTAAACAGGCTCGAGCGCCAGGGACCGGCAGAGCCGTGTACCGCGGTCTCTACCGTGAGCGAGGTTTCACCGGGACTCAATGCCTCGGGACCGTTGTCGGCGGTAAAGATAAAGATCGTGTTATCCGCGATGCCAAGCTCATCGACCGTTTTCATCAATTCACCGACATAGCTGTCAATCTGCATCAGCAGGTCACCCCATGGTCCATTGCCTGATTTACCGATGAAATCGGGATGCGGCATGGTGGGAAAATGCGTGGCCGTGTACGGCAAGTAGACAAAGAACGGCTTCTTCGCCTTTGCCTGTTTGTTCATGAAGCTGATGGCACGATCGGTCAGGTCGCGATCGATCAGGGGCCGGTAGTCGAGGCGATAGGGCCGGACCTT
>JARFRD010000071.1 GCA_029287435.1 Gammaproteobacteria bacterium | reverse complement strand
TCACCGGTCAGGCCGCATAAAGGCTCTTCGATCGCTGTATTCACCTGCTTCCAGTCACAATATGGCTCGGGTGGAGGCATAACAGAAACCGGGTCTGCAGCACGAGCGACCGAGCTCATGATCAGCACGGCAGGCACGATAGCTGCAAAAGCAATGGTGGCAGGAGAAATTTTCATCCGACAGATTATACGGCTGTGTTTCAATATGTTATTGATACAGGTCACTATATAAGCCAATGCTGAAACAGCTACAGGGTTATTACAGGGGATGTATCACAGTAAATGCACCGCGGATATCGCCTTTACTGAAGTCCCTGGCCCTGTCCCCGGGGTACAGCTTGTCGAGTTCAGCCTTGATTGGCTCGGCAATATTGCTGCCATGGCACTTCAGACAGACATCGCCGGTTGGGATAGCTTTCATGTAGCGGAACACCTTATTACCGTTATGCTCGGTGACTTCAGAGAACTCCAGCTTGTCTGCTGCCTCGCCCATGGCCTTACGCTGCTCAAATTTCTGCAGAACCGCTGTTTCCCAGGCATCCGGCTTGTTGTTCGCATTGCGGTATTTCAACGATGTGCGGCCTACTTCAAGACCCTTGCTGGCGGAAACCTTGCTGGCGATTGCGGGTGCTGAATCGCGGCACACAGACAGTGATTTCACCGGCCCGCTGGCTTTCATCGAAGCCTGCAACACACCCTTGAGTTCACCACCGAGCGCTTTGGCTGCGGCACGGCTGTTTTGTTTGAGTTGTTCGGTATCAGTAGCAATTGCCTGGGCAAACGGAAACAGGCAAAGCAGGAAATAAGTAGTCAGTTTTTTCATGGTAAGTCTCGGTATCAATAAAATCAGGGAGATTATATTTATCTGGTTATGAATTGTACGTAACTTAGTCACTAAAATCGCGACCACTTTAGTCTCATGCCTGGGCGTTTACCGGGCGCGTGAGCAAGACAATTTTACCTTCGTAGGGATGGCTGCCATGCGGAATAATGTCGCGCGTTGCTTTTTGCGTGTAGCCGAGTCTTTTATACAGGCGAAGCGCACCTTCATTTTGCTCAAATACTTCGATACTGATTTCGTCGCAGCCGGCTTTTATCGCGAGTTGATCAACCATACCCATCAAGGCAGAGCCCACTGAGCGGTTACGGTGTGCAGGAAAGGTCGCAATCATGTTGATGTAAAAACTGCCGGGCACAAACTGCTCGAGCTCGACCAGTGGACGGATGAATTCAGGCAGTTCATCAAGATTTTCGGCAGCATCTGCTTCGGGTAGTCGATATGCCAGCAGCATACCTGCAATCTCACCGCCAATGATCGCTACATGAACATTACGATAGGAAAAGTTCTCTGTTTCTGATTTGAGGTTGCTGGCACCAACATCGATGATGTCCTGGCCCGGTTGCTGATTCTGTGCCCAGAAAAAGGCGGGAATGCCTTCGCCCGCCATCAATGCGAGTTCAGCAACAACTCGACAATCACTCAATACTGCGGGCCTGAATTCCATCGGACTTATTGTTTTGGCGTGAGTGCTGTGCCGGTGAACCGAATACCGCTCCAGCCTGTCTTGATAAAGTTGCGAATGTTCTGGTGATCATCGCCGTCAGGATTATTCAGCACATCGTCGCGATAGTATGCGCCGAAACAGCTCAGTGTTTGCTGCTCATCAAAACCCTGGAGTTGTGCAAAGGCAAAAAGCTTGCATGAGCCGTTATTCTCGCCGGGTGCATTTTCAATAACACCGTTGCGAAATGCCACGGGATTAAATTCATACATGCTATCAATAACATCGATAGTGTGACTGAATTCGAGCTGGGCAGGATCATTATTCAACAGGTTCAGGTATGTTTGAAGGTTCATGATTTTAATAGCCAGAAACAGGTTAATTATTGTAATGGTGTCGATGGAGTCTGAACTAGATCAGAATAGAGGCCCCCATCAACACGCTGCAAATAATCAGGCCAATACTCCATACAACCATCCACAGTTGCTTGCCGCGACGACCAAGCCAGATCAGGATCGAACCAATGATAATTGACAATACAGCGGTGAACAGCAACATGTCGTCACTCGCATGACTGGTCAGCTGTTCAGGCGGAATTTGATCGGGGTATCTCATCGTGGTTGATTTCACCGCAAAGATGCGAAGAACGCAAAGATAAACATTATATATTTTAGGAAATTAACCGCGGAGGCGCGGAGATTGTTTATATATTGTCATTTCGACCGCAGGGAGAAATCTCCCAATCGTTCTCATGTTATTCAGGAGATCTCTCCCGTTGGTCGAGATGACATGCATGGTCTTACACAAGAAAAATCCCTGTGTCCCCGCGCCTCTGCGGTAACCATAAAAAAGGCCACCCGAAGGCGGCCTTTTTATACATCAGGATGATGTGGGATTACTTGCCTCGAACAGTGCTCACACCCAGGATATCCAGTGTGTCAGTTTAAAAAAATAGTATCTGTTGCGCGGTGCGTGTCAGGTGGCGATACGCAGCGCCAGGTACGGGGCCAGGTTAAATACGATAACCAACAGCTTGAAAAACGCCATGCCTGAATAATGTACGGTGTTAAACGTGTCTTTAGAGATGGAAAAGAATTTACTGTGCATCTTGTAAGTCCAGTCAGGAGCGAGAAGTATAAAGAACGCCCACCAGATCAGTAGCGAAAAGTTAATCAGGGTGCTCCATCCGAGTACGGCCTGTATAGTGTCAAGTGTCATATCAATTCTCCGGTTTCACGATAAAGAACATGTTGGATAATCCCACTGGTGTTTCAGGTGATCAGTCGATCGCCATGCAGCACCAGGTATAACAGTCCACCAACGCCGAAAACCATAAAGGCGCCCATGAAAATCCAGTATTCAATGCCGGGCTCAAGGTAGTAACCGGGTACTCCGGCCAGGTATAGCATCATGAAAGCGATGGTCATAACCCAGTAAGCGGAGATTCCCATCACAGCTGCAGAAAGGTACAGACCCCAGCGTTTTCGCCGAGCGAGACCAACGATGGAGAAAATAATGAGTGGTATGTAAACGAAGGTGTCACTGGTGCCAAAGGCGCGGTTTACCTGTACACCATGTTGCCCGATATCGTCGACACTTTCCTGTAAGCCAAGTGCTACTGCCAGTTCATAATCAATGATAGCCATGGTCTGGCCCGTGAGTAGCAGTATGAGTGAAACGAGCAGGAAACCGGTAATGACCCAAAAAGCGAATGGGCGAGGCGTAAATTTCATTTCAATGTCCTCATCCTGGTGTATGTCATAAAACCGAGCTGTGGGGTTTTTTCACAAGAATTTACAATTAGTTATGCAACTTAACACATAAACCGTTAGACTACGCATCCCTTCTGATTTTTACTCAGAGCCTCAATGGACGGGACTCCCAGGATGCCCCGTTAATCCCCGGCCTTAGTATTGCCAGGCACGAACTATGAATACCGATACAATAACCACGTTTAATCAGCTGGCGCTTGATAAGCCGTTGCTAAAAGCGCTTGATGAAGTTGGCTATGAAACGCCATCACCGATCCAGGCACAGACCATTCCGTTATTACTGGAAGGCAGAGATGTACTTGGCCAGGCGCAAACGGGTACGGGTAAAACCGCGGCGTTTGCACTGCCAATTCTGTCTGGTCTGAATTTAAAACAGAAACAACCCCAGGTTCTGGTACTTGCGCCGACACGCGAACTGGCCATCCAGGTCGCAGAAGCATTCCAGAAGTACGCGTCACACATGAGGGGTTTCCATGTGCTGCCAATTTATGGTGGGCAGGATTACCGGGGGCAGATCCGCGGGCTGGAGCGTGGTGTTCACGTCGTGGTTGGTACCCCGGGACGTGTCATGGACCATATGCGTCGCGGCACCCTGGTGCTGAATAATCTCAAGACACTGGTGCTGGATGAAGCCGATGAAATGCTGCGCATGGGCTTCATCGAAGATGTTGAGTGGATCCTGGAACAAACGCCTGCTGACCGCCAGATTGCACTGTTCTCGGCCACTATGCCACAACAGATTCGGCGTATCGCCACCAAATACCTCGACAACCCGGCACAGGTCACGATCAAGGTCAAAACCACGACCGCTGAAACCATTCGCCAGCGCTTCTGGCCGGTCAGCGGTGTGCACAAGCTGGACGCATTGACCCGTATTCTCGAAGCCGAAATGTTCGATGCCATGATCATTTTTGTGCGCACCAAAACCACCACCGCAGACCTGTCCGAAAAGCTGGAGGCCCGCGGTTATGCCTCGGCGCCACTCAATGGCGATATCCAGCAACGCCAACGTGAACGCACGATTCAGCAATTGAAGAACGGCAAGCTGGATATTATCGTGGCGACAGATGTCGCGGCACGCGGCCTGGATGTGGAACGCATCAGTCACGTGGTGAATTATGATATCCCGCATGATACCGAGGCCTATGTACATCGTATCGGACGCACCGGCCGCGCCGGGCGTGAGGGTGATGCTATCCTGTTTGTTGCGCCGCGTGAAAAACGCATGCTGAAAGCGATCGAAAAAGCGACACGACAAAAAATCGAGATGATGGAGCTGCCGTCGACGGAGTTGATCAACGACAAGCGCATCGCAAAATTCAAGCAACGCATTACCGATACGCTGGCCAATGAAGATCTTGGTTTATTTATGCAACTGGTTGAACAGTACGAGCAGGAGCACAATGTGCCTGCTGAAGAAATCGCGGCTGCACTGGCACGGCTACTTCAGGGCGACGCACCATTCCTGTTACAAAACAAACCACAAAGGAAGCTGGAGCGGGACTGGGATAAAGACGAGAGACCTGCGCGTCGTGAACGTTCAACAAAGCAACGCGATCCATCTGCAAGAAAAGATTCACCACCTGAAGAGGGCTTGGAGCGATTCCGTATTGAAGTGGGTCATGTTCATAATGTAAAACCGGGCAACATCGTCGGTGCCATCGCCAATGAGGCGGGTATTGATAGCCAGTACATTGGCCGCATCAATATCCATGATGATTTCAGTCTCGTTGATCTGCCTGAAGGTATGCCTAAAGAAATCTTCAATGAACTAAAAAAAGTCTGGGTGTCCGGTCAGCAATTAAAAATATCGCGCTTGTCCAGTGAGCGTAAAGGCAGCCGCAAAGGCAAGTTACCTGCCGCTGGCAAAAGCAAATTGAAAGGGCCTGATAAGGACAAGCGCAAGGACAAAGGTAAGTCTAAACGCGCCAGGAAAAAAGTGGCGCGGAAAAAAGTAGGCAGGAAAAAAGCGCGTAAGAAATAACAAAAAGCCCCGGATTGTCCAGGGCCTGCAAGTTTTTGTTGTTTAAATCCAGAAGAGTGGTCAGGCTTTCTTGATCATGCTCACGATGTAAAGAAGAATGACCGCGCCAATCGTTGCTGTAATAATGGAGCCGATAAGGCCGTTAGCAGTAATACCGAGAAAGCCAAAGATAAAGCCACCGATAACGGCGCCAACGATGCCAACGACAATGTTGCCAAGCAAGCCGAAGCCGCCACCTTGTAAGAGTTTTCCGGCCAACCAGCCAGCGATAGCGCCGATAATAAGAAAAGCCAATAAGCCCGTTGCTTCCATTATGCTACTCCGTATTGTTGAACATTATAATAGTCACGTCGTATTTCGATATTAACAGAAATCCATTACTGGTGACCCGTTCTAAATTTCGCTTTTGCGTCATAGATAAAAAGTGAACTCAGCTTGTCCCAGAAATCCCCTCCGAGTACAAACAGGCTGATTATAAGAATGATATCCCCTGTAAGAGCGTATATCAGCAGATGTTCGCTTAATCCGGGTATGTATTCTGCTGCATAGGGCATGGTCCAGCCAAACAGGATGGGTAGTAAGAACATGAACAGACCGATGCTGTAGCGTTTACGGCTAACCGTTTGCGGCGGGCCGTATTGTTTTATGATGCCTGCAACACGCGCCTTGATATAAGCAAAGCCCGGCTTGCCCATAACCGCAATTGAGGAGACACCGAGAACTTCGCCCGCCATAAGCATGGCCCCTGAAATAGTAGTGGTCAGGGTGGTTGATAAAGAAAGGCCGGTAATAATGGGAATGCCCAGTAACGGTATCAGCATGCTGACTATGAACATTGCGAGACCGAGTTTGAGCTTCCAGTCAAATTCAACGGTTTCGGTTTGCTGATTATCCTGGCTCATATACTATTTCTCCACGAATTGACCTGGTTGTTTTATTCCAGCTTTCAACGCCTTGTCCGCTATCATACAGTTCACCGAGTAAAGACTGGGACGCAGCGTCACCCTCGATTGCTGCTTGTTGACAGGCGTGTGCGGCATTACTGTAATCAGCATCATTTAAAATACTGTAAGCATTGTTTAGTACTGTCAGAGGCGAGAGCAATGCTGTTTGTAAACACAAAGTTAATTGATAGAACAAAGCCGGTTATTAAGAAAATAGTTCGTTGAGGCATTTTGGAATAACCGGTTTAGTGTGTGGGCTCATTTTGATCGGCTAGTGTATGGAGCGATTTCCTGGCGTCAGCTGGAAGCGAATACCCTGCTTTTTCCATAGCGTCTATTATCAGTTCAACAAGCTCAATTCGATTATAACGATCAGAGTTAAGCACAAGGTCATAATTCGACATGTCGTTAATGTCGGCGTCGTATAACATCTTAATGTATTCAGCGCGTTCCAGGTCTACCTCGCGTACGCGTTGAAGCGCATCATCCAGTGAAATGTTTTCGCGGCTGGCAATATTTCTGGCGCAGTTTTCAGGGCTTCCGGTTATGCGAACTCGAAAAGCATTGTCTGCTCCCAGTACGAGATTGGCGCCGCGACCTATGATAACGCCACCCGTGCGTGATATTGATAAGATGGTTTTTACCAGGTGGTGATAGTAATCCTCGTACGAAAAAGCGTCTTTATGTAATAACTTCTGCCACCAGTGGCCATTAATTTTTTTTACGTGCTCATCGAGTGCGCGCACAAGGGGTTCGTCAACATGCGCTCGTTTTGCAACCTCCTGCAAGATGAACCTGTCACAACAGCGTACCTCGAGCGTGTCTGCGAGTAATTGTGCAACAGATTTACCGCCTGATCCGAAACCACGTGATACGGTTACTGCATAGGTCTTGGTTTTCTTAAGCTGTTGTGCTTTTTTTGCAGCTTTCTGCAACTGCATTTCCATGAGTTCAGCAGCTATAAGGGCTTCGATAAGGCGGTCAGGG
>JARFRD010000066.1 GCA_029287435.1 Gammaproteobacteria bacterium | reverse complement strand
CCCCCCCCCCCCCCCCCCCCCCCCCCCCCCCCCAACACCACTCTCCATTGATCGTCGGCAGCGTCAGATGTGTATAAGAGACAGGTATTGCACGGGCTCATTACCACGTGCGTAGCCGTACTTCAGGTCCTTGTAGTATTTTTTCTTGCTGAGTAGCGGTAATACTTCCTTCATATCCAGCCAGAGTTCCGGGTCCTTGCCGAGTTTGCGCGCCAGCGACTGCGCATCTCGAAAGTGCCCTCGCCCGACGTTGTAGGCTGCCAGCGCTAGCCAGGTGCGATCAGGTTCCTGTACATTGTCATCAAACATTTTTTTCATCTTGGCGTGAAATTTCGCACCGGCGTAGATATTTGATTCAGCATCGAGACGACTCTTGACGCCGAGTGATTTGGCAACAGGCTGAGTCAGCATCATCATCCCTCTTACACCCGTTGGACTTTTTGCACGAGGATTCCAGTGGGATTCCTGGTAACTCTGGGCTGCGAGTATTGCTGGTGAGATATCATGCTTTTTAGCCGCCTTGAGGAACATATCATGATACCTGGGTAACGTGTTTTCAATTTTTCGTCTGAAGCGATGTATGTCGACATAATCAAAAACTTCGATATGCCCGTAGTATTTTTCGATTTTCTGGTCGTATTGACCGCTTTTCCGGTACGCCTTCAACCAATCGTTGATTTCGTCAATTAACTCCGGGTTATCCTTGTTAACCATCCAGGCCAGTTTCGAGCCCTTGTGTAGAATGTACTTGACGGATATTTCAGGTAAATAGCGCCGATTGATATCAAATATATTCGAATCACTGACAGTGCACTCGATTTCCCTGTTTTCTACTTTTCTGAGCAGGTCTGGTGTCAGGTTGCTGGTATCGATACTCCAGTTAATTCCGGGATATTCCCGATGCAACAGATCAACGTAGCTGGAAGCAGCTGAGACAACGATCTCGAATTGTTTGAGTTCATCAATGGTTGATACGAATGAGTGATCTTTATGGCATACAAGATACTCAGAAATTTCCTGGTATGTCGGCCCAAAATCAAACTCGTTTTTACGCTTATCGGTAATGGTTGTACCAGCTGCAGCAATATGTCCTTGACCTGTTTTTAATGCTGATAGTAATGCGCCGATTGAATGATGCTGCTGAAATTCAACTTCCACATCAAGATGGTTAGCGAAAGACACCGCCATATCATGCTCGGGACCAGTGGCATTACCGTCTCTGTCCATGTAGTAAGTCGTTGGCTGGTTGGTTGTGAGGACAATCAGTTTGCCACTGGAAATAATTTTATTAAGAACTTCTTTTGTTGAAGCAGAAGATGAATCCGGCAACTCAAGACTGGATGAATTAGTATCAGAAGAGTCACTGCAGCTTAGCAGTAAAAACAAACTGACCAGAACCAGACATACAAACGATCGATTGAATACTGTCGAATTCATTGCTTATATTACCTGCTTTATTCGTGTTTCTTGTTTACGAGGTGAAACCGAAGATTTAATGTAAAAAATGCCACAACCATAATGACAATAACAATACCTATCAGCAAATAGAACTGGGTATAAGTGAGCGTCGGGGTTTCATGAACGACAACACCCTTATCTACAGATAATAAATCACGTGCAACGCGTTTGATATCATCGACTGTAACTGCCTCAAGCTCTTCTTCTTCGTTTTCAAAATAACGGTTTTTTTCAAAATATGCATATTGACTTGCGTAGTAATCAGCAAAATCCGCGTTGGCTTCGTAGCCTTGAACATTACGCAACAGGATTTTCAGCCGGGCAGCATCCAGCTCTTGCTGGTTCATGCCATGTTCAGCGAGATAGCTAATTTCCTCCTTGATCACGGTCATCGCATTATCGATATCGTTAAAATCCACGTCTGCAAACACGCTGAACAGGCCAAAGTTATCCAACTCTATGCGCCAGGTTCCCGGCGCATAGGCAAGCCCCCTGTTAATACGTATTTCCTCGTTGATACGGAATGACAGATGCTCCTCGATGATCTTGAGAGCGTAGGTATCTTCGGACCAGTACCCCGGAGTTCTGTAGAGTATGCCGACGGCAGCATCCGCACTGAGCAAGGGTGAAAAGGTACCTGTTTCCCTGTCATGATCCTCAGGCACGCCGGGTTTTATGATCTGCCGTTCGGGTGCTGGTTTCGCCGGGATCTGGCCGAAAGTCTGCTTAACCGTGTCCAGAATCTTGTAGTGTTCAAAATCTCCAACAACGATTAGTGCCATGTTACTCGGCACGTAATAGCTGTCATAGACAGCAAGAATATCTTCACGCGTGGTATCTTCCGCCGTTATGTAATCTTTGCAGACATAATCGATACCCGGCAGCAGTTTTATAACTGCCTTTTCAGTGCCGTTGATACCAATGCCATTTCGCCTGACCCAGCGACGGATTTTTGAGGGCTTCCCGCCCGCTTCCCGGTGTATGATATCGCGTGATTTTTCGACGTTCTCATCAGAAATGATCGAATCGGTAAGGATTTCATACAGCGTGTTAATCGCAAAGTCTGCGTACCGGCTGTAAATATCCATTTGATAGACCGTTTCCTCGGAACCCGTGAAAGCATTCCAGCCGCCACCATGATCGGCTACCAGGTGTTCGAGTTCGGCTTCTGAATACTTTGATGTCCCGCTAAACAGCAGATGCTCGAGGAAATGTGGCGTTTCCCTGCTCTCGCACGGGAAATCCATTTGCCCAACGCCAACCCGGACGCGTAACGATAATGTATGCGCCCCGGGCCGGTGTTTGAATATGACATCCAGACCATTCTCCAGTTGAACGGACTCAACATCATAAAATCCTGGCGGGCTGTATTCACTCGCGAGGATACTCTGCTGAGAAACCAGGCAGAAGATAAATACCAGGCATACCGATAGCAATTGTCTGGTTGTCAATTTATTTAAAATCATGGACTTAGATAATACAGCTGGTCGAGAGCTATCCTCCGGGAATACTTGTGAGTTATAGCGGATACTGTCACAATGCGTCAAATTTGACAGCACCAGCGTAACTTATTTTTACTCTGCGAACGGCAATGGATCCAGATACAATCAAACTGCCCAACTGGAACAGGTTGCTTGCCGCTATCTTCCTGCTCGGAATATCCCTGGTAACACCCCCAAATAGCCAGGCAGAAGAACCCTCAGATATCGAGTTAGTCAATTTTGCCTTCGCGAACTACCTGGGCACTGGTTTCTACACTTCCAGCAAAGGATCTGTTTTTATTCTGAAAGTCCCGCTGAAGTCGACACTCAAGCCGATGACCAGTAACGATCCAGGCTGGGTTCTGAAATACCCTGTCAGCATTGGCGTAACCAACTTCGAAGAAATCGTCGGTGGCCAGGTTCCTGAACTCGATGATGTAGGCACCGTGAGTTTCGTTCCCGGCATAGAGTATCATTACCCTGTTTATCAAAACTGGACACTGGTTCCATTTTTCGATCTCGGTATCGCACGTGATTACAATAATAATGACAATGTGCGCATACTCGGTGGTGGCGTGATGAGTTTTGCCAACTTCGACTTCGACAGGCAGCGGCTTTTATTGGGGAATCGCTTACTGTATGCCGATGAAATGAACCTGGAAACCAACAGGAATTCCAGTTTTGCCGTGTTCGAAACCGGCCTTGATTACAACATACCCACTGATTTCACATTGCACGGTTCTTATATTGATTTCAGTCTCTATTATATTAATTACTACTACATAAGGGACATTGTCATCCTGGAAGTTCTGGATAATTCAATCTCACTGCAAAACAAGAATGAACTCGGATTTACTGTAAGCCTGCCGGATTATGCCTGGCTTCCTGATAGCGCGAGACTGGGTCTTGGTGTACAGTTTACTAGCGATAACCGTCTATACAGGTTATTGTTTGGGATGCCATTCTTCTAACGACGGGAGAACGAGCAATGTCGCGCACACTATTATTGCTTCGCCATGGAAAATCGGACTGGTCTACCGGGGCTGACGATTTTGATCGTCCCTTAAAAAAACGCGGTGTAAAATCTGCGTTGAAAATCGGCAACTGGCTCAATGATAATAAACTGGCACCCGATTACATTATTACTTCTCCTGCAAAAAGGGCATCCCAGACAGCGCGTATTATCAGTAAATGTGCCGACATCAAGAAAAAAGCCATCGATAAAGATGAGCATATTTATCTCGCGTCACCTGAAGCACTGCTGTATGTTCTTGAAAACCTCCCTCAACAGGCAAAACGCGTACTGCTTGTTGGGCACAATCCCGGGCTGGAGCAATTACTTTATTTTCTAGTCAATGGCCAGCTGGAAATACCTGCTGATGGCAAAATTTTACCGACTGCAGCACTGGCAGTGGTTGAAATGCCTGACAAGTGGATGAAGTTGAAAAATGGCTCTGCGAAACTAACAGAACTTATCCGCCCTAGAGAACTATTTGATAACGATTGAGTATATATCGAGGACTTACAGCTCGGCCTTGACAGCAATTTCTTCAGGAACAAAGTCTCTGGCAATACGCTTGGCCAGGGTATACATGCGACGCAAGTGATTAACAAATTCCAGCTCCAGCCTCACTGTCAGTAGATGTTTACTATCCGTTATGCCCATACGCCGTGACTGGTGTTTCAAAATTTCATCAACCTGATGACGCACCAGGTCTTTTACAGCAAGCACTTCCGCTGCAAGTTTCTCATCTTCATTCTTGATAGCAGTTATCAAATCATTGAATGCGTCGTTAACCGTTTTCACCAGCTCTATTAACAAATCAGTGCTTTTTTCACCAGTGTGAAGATCCTGTTCAATCGTGACACGACAAATTCGTGTTAATTCAGATTCGATTACATCTGCAAGGCTTTCAAGATTAATGGTAGCGCTCATGAGCACTCGCGCATCATGACTGTTTTCATCAGTCAGTTCTTCCTGTTGTATATCACTCATGAATTCGAGTATCTGCTCAGACAGGATGTCTACCTTGTCATCCATCTTGATAATTTCATCGATCAATTCCGGGTCACGGTTCTGGAAAGCCAGCCACAGCGTGTCATACATGTCGCTGATGATATCGCCCATATGTCCAAGTTCAAATCGAACGTTTTCCAGCGCGACAGATGGTACCTCAAGTACCGATTCGTTGAGGAATTTTGGCTTAACAATAGCTTTTTCTTCTTCCGGAGGCCTGTCAGGCACAAGCTTCTCAGCTATCTTTGCAAACCAGGTTGTGAACCAGATAAACACTAATGTGTTGGCCACGTTGAACACTGTATGTGCATTCGCGATCTGTCGGGGCACTTCGGCCGCCATTCGCTCTTTACCTGCGAGATCTGGATATGCTGGTGATATTTGCGTTATGAAATCAGCCAGTTGAGGTATAAACATCACCCACAGCAATACGCCAAGGATATTAAATAGCACGTGGATAACTGCAGCGCGAATCGCCTCAACCGGCTTACCGATTGCAGCCAGCATGGCTGTGACACAGGTGCCAATGTTTGCGCCAAACGATAACGCAATGCCCGCAGGCAGCGAGATCAGGCCTTCTGTTGCCATCACGATAGCGATACCGGTAGTAGCAGCGGAAGATTGCACCAGGCCAGTAAATACAGCACCAACCAGGATTCCCAGTATCGGTTGCTCCATCATGATCATGAGCTCTATAAACGGCTCATAAGTACGCAGCGGATTCATGGCATCGCCCATAACACCCATGCCGTAGAAAATAAGGCCAAGCCCCATAATCATGCCGCCCTGGTGGCGGATTCGCTCCTGCTTGGCTGAAAACAACATGAAGAAACCGACGGCTACGAGTATCAGCGCATAGTAAGTCACGTTGAAGGCAACGATTTGCGCGGTAAACGTGCTACCGATGTTCGCACCCATAATTACGCCCACCGATTGAGACAGGCTCATAATACCGGCAGAGATAAAACTAACGACCAGTACAGTAGTGACAGATGATGAATTCAGAACAGCAGTTACAAAGGCACCCGTAATCGCACCTAAAAACCGATTCTTTGTGAGTTTTGCCAGTACATCCTTGAGCGCATCGCCGGATGCTGCCTGGAGCCCATCTGACAGTTGTTCCAGCCCGAACAGGAACATGGCCAGTCCACCGAAAAGACCCATGGCAAGACCAAACCAGTCGATACTTTGTACCGCGACATCCTCAACCGCACCAAATGCACTGTTCGAAACCAGTAACAGAATTAATCCTGTACTGATAAGCAACAAGCTGGCTTTCTGACGAGATGAAGCCCTACTGATTGACATGACTAGCCGAAAACCTCATCCGGTGTTTTATCAAAATTTTCTGCCAGCTGGTTAATTGTAATCAACATGATTTCTCTGAATACATCGTTTTTATCATCGTTACTGATGATAGGTACATCCATCACATCGGCTTCAAGCATCAAGAATGACTGTAAGGTCCAGATCTGATCAAAATATTTTTGATATCGGTTAAAACTACGCCTTGGCACTTCAGTGCTGCGGCCTTTCATTCTCGCCAGCAATTTATTTTTCTTGAATATACCCAGCATGAGTGGAACGACAACAGCTTCATCGGTTTGTTTCAGGCTTGCGATCATCGCCGGATACACATGAACACCTTCAATGATGACAGAAACACGCTCATGTAATGCTCTATCTACAACCGCCTGTACTGCTACCGAGAGAAACATGGCCTGCTCGGTATAGCCATCTACAACACGGCGTACCATGTCCTCATCGCTATCATCTTCTGCCGCAACCTCTTTCCACGCAGTAAATGAAGACTGATGCAAAATTGGCTTCTCATCCTTGGGAATCATGGTCCGCATGACTTCACGCAGGGTATCTGTTGACTGCATGTTTGGTACATCGAGTCGGCTAGCCAACAATGTGGCTACGGTACTTTTTCCGCACCCAGGTGTTCCGCCGATCAGGAACACGAGTGGGCGGCCACTGTGTACAAAGTCTTTCCAGATGAGCCAACGACGTGCAGGTGTATCACCAATGTCGGGCGATTTTCGTAATATTCGGTAAGTAACCTTGCCAAGGTAACGCGTTGTTACATTTGCCTTGTTACGTTTTAACAGGTGGGCACAGAGTTGATCTACGATCTCTGCTGCCTGTTCGACTGAAAGTCCTATAGCTTCCAGGTCTGTTCTGTAGGTTGAGGGGGAAAATCCGGAAAACTCGCCATCATCTGACTCCACCTGCAGCATATAGGGCATATTCCTGTTTTCATAGTGTGATGCTGCTTTCTTGTTACTGGATTTGGAGAGATACTTGATGACAAGCTTTTCGAGCTCTTTGTTGGTGATTACTGACTTGTTTTCAATTTCCGAGCGAATTTTAGTCGCAAGTTCATGTGCCTCCTTGAATTTGAGGCCAGATGTCTGAAGCGAGCGCGTAAGAATACCCCTCAGGAAAGGTACTTGCGTAAGATCCTCAGTATTCTTGACGAGTAACTTTGACATAGCTCATTTATTGGAGAAGTTCCCTTTACACGCCTATCTTATACATTATTATAGAAATATTCACGGTAGCATATTGCATCATGAATAATATCAACTTCATCTGGGAACAGTATGTTCAGTATTGCCGAACTCGGTCAGAAAATTTCTAAAACTGAATTCAAGGAGCAGGCACCCCTGCTCAGGCGTGAGCTGCTCGATGCACAACATAGGTTGCGCAAACTGGCCAAATGCCCTGTTATCATTGTTTTTGCTGGCGTTAACGGCGCAGGCAAGGGCGAAACAGTCAACTTGCTGAATGCCTGGATGGACCCAAGATGGCTCATCACCCGCGCATATGACAAGCCCTCTGAAGAAGAACAGGAACGCCCGGAATACTGGCGCTTCTGGCGAGATCAGCCCCATAAAGGCTTGATTGGCCTGTTCCTGAGCTCCTGGTATTCAAGACCACTACTCGGCCGCGTACACAAAAGCATCGATGATGCCTGCTTCAACGATTTACTGGAGCGCATCAACAGGTTCGAAAAAGCCCTGACTGATGACAATGCCCTGATACTGAAATTCTGGATGCATTTGAGTAAGAATGCGCAGAAAAAACGTTTTAAACAACTCGAAAAAGATGAACTCAACAGCTGGCGCATAAAGGAAGAGGACTGGGACAACTGGCGCCTGTACGAAAAGTTCGAGGAAACGGCCGAACGCGTCATCATGAAAACGAGTACAGGAAATGCGCCCTGGAAAATTGTCGAAGGCACTGATTATAATTTTCGCAGCCTGACTGTTGGCACGACAATACGCGATGAACTTACAGCTCACCTGGACAAGCTGGAGGATATCGCGAAAAGCAGTTCGCAAGCGAGCCAGCCAGTACATTCTGAAAATGGTGCGCAGCCACATCGCGGATCTACCATTCTAGATGTCATGGACATGACACTTAGCCTGAACAAATCACAATACAACAAAGACCTGAAGCGCTACCAGGCAAAACTCAACAAGCTTCAAAGGCAGGCACATGAAAAGAAATTATCCACAATCCTCGTATTCGAGGGGCCTGATGCTGCCGGTAAAGGCGGTGCGATTCGTCGCATGACCGCAGCGCTTGATGCGCGACACTACCAGGTATTACCAATCGCAGCGCCGACAGATGAAGAGAAAGCTCAACACTATCTATGGCGTTTCTGGCGGCGCTTGCCTCGTGGTGGTCGTATAACGATATTTGACCGCAGCTGGTACGGGCGTGTACTCGTTGAGCGTGTAGAAGGCCTCGCCAGTACTGATGAATGGCGCAGAGCCTATTCCGAGATAAACGAGTTTGAGGAAGAATTAACCGAAAGTGGCATTGTTCTGGTGAAATTCTGGATTCATGTCACTAAAGACGAACAGCATCGACGCTTCAAGGAACGTGAAGAAACACCGCACAAACAGTGGAAACTCACCTCTGAAGACTGGCGAAATCGCGAAAAATGGGAAGAATACGAACAGGCAATTAATGCTATAGTTGAAAGATCAAGTACTCGCACTGCACCATGGACGCTGATTGAGGGTAATGATAAACGTCACGCACGCGTTAAAGTGATTAAGACCGTATGCGAAGTCATGGAGGAAGCATTAAAGGGCAAGACAAAGCCCTGGTATATAATTTAATACGCTTATTCACCGATCCCAGC
>JARFRD010000057.1 GCA_029287435.1 Gammaproteobacteria bacterium | reverse complement strand
CTACCACACCCTGCAACAGGGTCTCGTCGCCTATCCAGCTTAAAATTGAGTTATCCATACGTATCTGTAATTAGATTCTTAAGGTGGCTTTCAGATCACCTTGTCCCGATCTGTTTCAGGAATTAATGATATAACAGGTGTAACAACTCGATCTGATTCGATATGTATAATGCATCAGATACACATGTGTAAATAAACTACAAATAGTTGCTTATCGACATTGATGCATATCAACAATAGCGCTGAAATGCATATAATTTCAACGGTGAATACAATAACGTAGGTAGTACGGTAAATATTTAGTGTCAGCTACATCATTATTGTCTGATCATATCGCATTGGTACACGCAGGTGTAACAGGCAGGGTGCGCCTGGAAATTGCTGGCCTGTACCGCTCAGCCAGCATCAAGCAGAAGCTCGAAACCGAGCTCAGCAACATCAACGGCATCAATCGTATCACCGCAAATAACCTCACCGGGCGTGTACTGATCCTGCACGATCCCGATCTGACCATCGATGACATCGTCGAGGCAATCGAGAAGCACCTCGACGATGGCGTCAAATTAAATACACAACCGCGAAAGACCGCAGTACCCGGCACTGAGAACATCAAGCAGGCATTCGAAACCGCTTCATCCCTGGTTGGCAACATCCCCACCCTGTTGTATTCGACGCCACTATTCAGATCGGCAGCTGAACAACCCGGCACAAACGAGCACACCGAAAGACAAAGCATCCATGACTGGCACCTCAAGGATCTCAAGGAACTGTTAGAAAGCCTGGAAACTTCACGTGATACCGGCCTTGATGATGCAGAAGCCGTACAACGCTTGCAACGTTTCGGTAAGAACAGCCTGATAGCCAGCGCTGCACGCTCCGATTTGTCTATCCTGTTGAGCCAGTTTAATAGCCCGCCAGTATTCATGCTCGGGGGCTCGGCTGTCATTGCAATACTCACTGGTGGCATGATTGATGCCGCGGTAATACTGGGCGTTGTTGTAATTAACTCAGCGATCGGCTTTGTCACCGAACGCCAGGCAGAGAAAACCATCAGTTCGTTATCCGAAACCGGGGTGAGATCCGTCCACGTTCTACGCAGTGGTCAGGAAAAAGCAATTAATGTTGAAGACATTGTCCCGGGTGATCTGCTGATTTTTACTCCCGGCACCTATGTGGCTGCAGATGCGCGCATCCTGAGTTCACACCGCCTGAGTATTGATGAGTCAGCACTCACTGGAGAAAGTCTGCCGGTCAACAAGGATCATCAATTCATTGCCGACGAGCAAACTGCGCTCGGTGACCGCTGCAATATGGCCTACATGGGCACTCATATCAGTGGGGGTAATGGTCATGCCGTGGTCGTTGCCACAGCCGAAACCACGGAGCTGGGTCAAATCCAGACCATGGTGGGTGAAGCTGAAGCACCGGAAACGCCCATGCAAAAGCAGCTCGACAAAATGGGAACGACACTTGCCCTGTTGAGTGGCGGCGTTTGTGCCGGCGTCTTCGGTGTCGGCGTTATGCGTGGCTATGCTGTTCTGGAAATGCTCAAGGCATCGGTGTCACTCGCCGTTGCCGCTGTACCTGAGGGGCTGCCCGCAGTTGCGACTACCACGCTTGCCATGGGTATCGCTGATATGCGCAAACATAATGTCGCAGTGCGTCACCTTGACGCAGTTGAAACGCTGGGTTCAGTGCAGGTTTTCTGTATGGACAAAACCGGTACGCTGACATTGAACCGCATGGCCGTGGTTTCTGTTTACAGTGGTGAGTCAAGCTATGTCATTGCTGGCAAAAAATTCGTCAGCAACAGCAAAGCTGTCAACGCAGCTAAAAAACGCGAGCTCAGGGAATTGATGCATGTCGTTTCACTATGTAGTGATACCGAGTTTGTTGATATCGAAGGTGAAAGAAAACAGAACGGTTCGCCGACTGAAATGGCACTGGTCGACCTGGCGCTTGATGCTGGTATCGATGTAGAAGACTTACGTGATAACTGTCCACGTCTACGTGGCCGCGATCGCGCTGAAGGCCGGCCTTACATGACGACCCTGCACCCATGGAAAACGAGCAAGTTCATCCTTGCTGTCAAGGGCAGCCCGGAAGAAGTTCTGGCAATGTGCGATGAGCAAATCCGCAACGGACGACGCATTGCACTCACCGATGAAGCACGCGATGCCATCATGCTGGAGAATGATCGTATGGCTGGCGATGCACTGCGTGTGCTGGGCGTAGCTTATCGCGAGCTGGATGACGATACGATGCCAAGGAAGACCGAAAAGCTGGTCTGGCTTGGCCTCGCCGGCATGGCCGATCCCATGCGTGAGGGCATGGACACCCTGATTGCACAATTTCATCGTGCCGGCATCAAAACTGTGATGATCACCGGTGACCAGGCTGCTACTGCGCAGGCGATCGGCAAGCAGCTTGGCCTCAGTGGCGACAAACCATTACAGGTGCTGGAATCCAATAAACTGGAAAATGTCGACCCGGAACTGCTGGCCGGGCTGGTCAAGAATGTACACGTATTCGCCCGGGTCAGCCCGGCACATAAACTGCGTATCGTACAGGCACTGCAGGATTCCGGACAGGTCGTGGCGATGACGGGTGATGGCATTAATGATGGCCCGGCATTAAAAGCCGCTGATATCGGTGTCGCCATGGGCGAAAGCGGCACCAATGTAGCACGTGATGTATCCGATGTTGTACTCGAGGATGACAACCTGCACACCATGGCCATCGCCGTTAGCCAGGGGCGCACAATATATAACAACATCCGCAAGATGATTCACTTCATGGTCTCCACCAACCTGACTGAAATCGAGGTCATGCTGGCGGGTATTGCCACCGGCATGGGCCAGCCGATGAATTCGATGCAGCTCTTGTGGATCAACCTGGTAACGGATATTTTCCCGGGCCTGGCTCTGTCGATGGAACCCGAGGAAAAAGACATCATGGTGAAACCACCGCGGAAAGGTGAAGACGCTATCATCGCCGGAAAAGACCTCAAAAACATGAGCATCGAATCAGGCATTATCGCCATCGGCACCATGGCTGCCTATATCTATGGCCTGAAGCGTTACGGACCCGGTGCAGCAGCGAGTACGCTGGCGTTTAATACGCTCACCCTTAACGAACTCGCGCATGCTTACAGTGCTCGCTCAGAGCATCGCCATGTGTTCAATCCTCAAAGTCAGCTACCAGGCAATCCGCATCTAAACAAGGCCATTCTCGGCATGGCTGGATTGCAGGCTGTCGTCAGCGTCATGCCCGGATTCCGGCAAATACTAGGCACCGCTCCACTGGGATTGATCGATCTGTTTGTCATCGCCGGCGGCGTACTGGGACCACTGGCAGTGAACGAGGCGATGAAGCCCCCCATGGCCAAAGTTATCGACCTGGATGAAGAAGCGTATTCAGAAACTATCACGGGAAGTGAAGAAGAAAACCAAGAGAATGATTAATCATGACTAATAACTTTATATTCACCTCTGAGTCCGTAACCCGAGGACACCCGGATAAAATCTGCGATCAGGTGAGTGATGCTATTGTTGATCGATTCCTGAAGCAGGATCCGGATGCCCGCATCGTTGCGGAATGTGCCGTCTCAAGTGGCGTGATCTTTATCTCCAGTCATTATGCGTCTTCAGCTACTGCACTGGATATCACCGATATCGCACGCCGCACCATCAGTGATATCGGTTATCCCAGAGAAGTGTTCGACGCCAATGAGTGCACCATCCTGTCGAGCATCATGGATCACAGCAGCACGGACTATGCACCGATGGATCTGGATAGCATGACCGATGAGGAAATCGACAAGATCAGTGCACGCCATCAAACCAGTGTGTTTGGCTATGCCTGTGATCAAACCCGGGATTTAATGCCACTGCCCATATGGCTTGCGCATCGAATTGCCGACTGCCTGGATGATAAAAAAATCATTAAAAAAATTCCCTACCTGTTACCCGACGCAGAAATCCAGGTGGGTTTTGAATTTTTTCAAGACCAGCCTGCACGTTTACACAGTATTACCCTGGTTGCTACGCAAAAAGAAGAAGCAGAAGCCGATATTAAACAATTACGTGAAGACCTCATCGACAGGGTTATCGAGCCTGTTCTAAAGAAGGAAAAGATCAACAACAACAATGCGGTTATCCACATCAATCCCGATGGCGTACGTAAAGGCGGGGGTCCTGCAGTACATTCGGGATTAACCGGGCGCAAGACAGGTATTGATACATATGGCGGCTTTGCACGTTCCAGCGGTGCCGCACTCAGTGGTAAAGATCCGATGCGCATTGACCGCATCGGCGCTTACATTGCACGCTATGCAGCAAAAAATGTAGTTGCAGCTGGCCTCGCCCGCGAATGCGAAGTGCAGCTGAGCTATTCGATAGGTTTTGCGAATCCCGTCAGCATTCGGGTGAGGACATTTGGTACCGGCAAAGTGGATGATGCAGCCATCGCAGAACGCTTACGTGAGACGATCGACTTTCGACCTGGTGGGATTGCGCGTGATCTTGGACTGAAAAAACTCAGCGCAGATAAAGGCGGCTTTTATCAAAAGCTCGCGGTCTACGGACACATGGGCCGCAGCGAAATCAAGGTTCCATGGGAGAACACCG
>JARFRD010000051.1 GCA_029287435.1 Gammaproteobacteria bacterium | reverse complement strand
CCGCACCATACGGCATCCGGTGTAGCACTGGTTGGTGGCGGCTCCCGGCCCATGCCTGGTGAGATATCCCTCGCCCATCATGGTGTCCTGTTTCTCGATGAACTCACCGAATTCGACCGTCATGTACTTGATGTTCTACGTGAACCCATGGAAACCGGCATGATCTCGATTTCACGTGCGGCCAGGCAGGCTGAATACCCGGCCAACTTTCAACTCATAGCCGCCATGAATCCCTGCCCGCAAGGCTACAGCTGTGACGGTAAAGATCACTGCCAGTGTACTGTTGAACAACAGCTACGCCATCGAAGCCGGGTTTCTGCGCCCTTACTCGATCGCATCGATATTCACATCGAAGTACCCCGGCTGGACAAGTCCGAACTGACCCGAACAGATGAAAAAGCTGAGAGCAGTACTGTTATACGCGAGCGCGTAACAAGCGCGTTTAATGTCCAGATTAAACGCACCGGCAAGAGCAATGCCGAACTGAATACAAAGGAAATTGAGCAGCACTGTCGTATCAGTGACAAAGACGCAGCCCTGCTGGATCAAGCCTTGGACAAACTTCACCTTTCAGCACGCGCTTATCATCGTATTCTGAAACTGGCGCGCACCATTGCCGATTTATCTGAATGTAAACACATAGAAACAGCACACCTGACTGAAGCCATCTCCTACCGTAGCCTGGACCGCTTTACCAATCACTAGATGCCCTGGACCTGATAAACTACGCGCCTGGTAGAACAAGTATGCGCCCGTAGCTCAGCTGGGTGAGTTGTGACCGAATGTCCTGTGGACATTCGCAGCTCAACGAACGCCTTACAGGAAGTAAGGCCGGCCAATGGCTGGGGCGAAATGAGGACAGGCGTCCGAATGCCCGATAGTTGAGTAGTCTCGTAGAGTAGACAATACTCGAATCTTTGAGTGTTGGCCTCCGAAGCCGGATTTGCGCGCATCCGGGAGCGCGCGTAAAAAATCGCCGCGAAGCGGCTCAAAATAATCCGTATATACATCTAATAATGCGCCTGTAGCTCAGCTGGATAGAGTATCGGCCTCCGAAGCCGAAGGTCGCGCGTTCAAATCGCGCCAGGCGCGCCATACAAAAAAGGGCCTGTTATCTACAGGCCCTCTACACAAGAAATTTATCCGGCAATCCTCAAGATACTTTAATCTTTATCCGCTTTGCCTTTTCATGTTTTGGCACAACCACCTCAAGCACACCGTCCTTATAAGTAGATTCCGCCTTACTGCCATCAACATCGCTGGGTAGCGACATGGTACGTGTGAAAGAGCCCTTTAAGGTTTCGCTGCGATAGTAATCACCCTTTTCTTCCTTTTTCTCCTCGCTGGTACTGCCTTTGATGGTGACAGTGTTATCCGTTAACGTAACGTCGATATCCTCTTTTTTAACGCCCGGCACATCGGCGCGTATCAATACATCATTATCTCGATCTACAATATCAACCTTGGGCGATTTAAGCTCTAATGAAGTCTTTTTAGCCCATTCCGGCCATTCCCAGACTGAAAGACCACTCCAGTCATCAGAGAAAATCTGTTCAAAACGACTTTCCAGCTGACGCATACGTTTATCCATATCCGCGAATAAACCACTGCTTTCCTTCTTTGCTGGAACCGCTTTCTTTTTAGATTCTGATTTCTTGCCCATAATTCACTCCTTTAAATACATAGCGTTAAACACAGAAGCATAACGCCGATATCTAGTAAATATTTTGATATGGATCAATACAATATCCCAGCGTACTTGTCGGTCATTTATGTAAAGTCATTTAATAATGAAAATAGCAGCAATCGCTTCGTCCCTTTCTATGAGTTACCTGATCATTTAAAGCATTATCCTGCCAGCAGAAAATAATGCCTTGGCTTTTTCCTCAACCTCATTCTCATCCATCATTTCACATTTGGGCATAACAAAAACCTTGTCCAGTTCTTCGCTTGAAACCTCCGTTACCTCAGTGTAACTGGCACGTTCTTCCTGTATTTTTGTTTTCTTTTTGCGCTCATCCGTAATTTCAGTCACCGACTTTCTTTTCAATACCGGCCCCGGTAGTTTCGACAGGTAGTCATTCGTATACTGGTCAATAATACTATTGCCCGATTGAGTAATCGCGTTAAGCCATTTTTTTCTGACTGGATGTATATCTACATCTGGCGTGTACCAGATGTCTTCGGTAACTTTTGCCGAATACTCGAATTTGAAAAACAAAAACCAGGCATAGGCGTTTGCACTGGTTTCAATCTGCACGTGGGTTGTCTTTAAACCATGCATTTCAGGGCCCGGCTGTTCGAAGTTTTTCGTAACCTCGGGTGTTTCTGCCTTGACGTTAAAAAAATCAATAGCCCCGGACACCTTGTCACCAACCACTTTAAAAAACTCGCTGGTCTTCATTGAGGTGCAGTAAAACCTGTCTTTGGGTTTATCGCCCATAACCCAGGTATCGCCACCATCAGTGGTCATGATGTAAGGCGTCTCATTTGTTACCTTTTTATCTTCGCCGACAAAATCTATCCTGAACCGGTCTTCATCAAAGGTAACAATTTCAGCATATTTCTCGACATTCTCACCCTTGATGACTTCGATATCCAGAATCGCTCTAATACCCGCCTGTGCTGCAATTGAATAAGGAAGCAGGATCGCGATGACTAAAAGTTTGATGGCATTGATACGCATAATTCATCACCGAGGTTAAACATTGACATATTATTCTATAGCCAGATTCTTTTTCGCGGCACATAAAATGACAACCTAAATCAAGAAACCAGTTGATATCTGCCTTGTACGCACTTTAATGCAGGCGTTAACTGGCTATCGGTAATAACAGGCTGACTTTAACCCCCTGATTATTATCAAGGTTAGTCATTTTCAGACTACCGCCATGCTGCTGGGCAATCCTGTTAGCAATGTACAGACCTATACCCAGATGGGGTTTTTCACCTTTCGGGTCACGACTGGATATCATACTGATAAACAGATTATCTAAAACATCCTGTGACACCGCCGGCCCATGGTTTGATACAGAAAGCAATACAACCTGGTCTTGCACCTTCAGCTCAAATACGACTTCAGTCGATGCATCCGAGAAATCCAGTGCATTATCTTTCAGCTTATCCAGCAGCTGCGCGATCCTCAGATCACTACCGACGACAAACACCTGTGACGCCGGCCCACTATACCGGACTCTATCCTTTCCATGCTTGAGCCTGGAGTTATTTACATACTCAGTAACCAGCTCGGCAAAATCGAACCTGTGATACTCATCCTGTGTGACTGCGTCTTCGATATGCGCGGCCTCAGTAAGTCCCTGCACGATAACCTCCAGCTGCTGACTTGCCCTGCGCGCACTTTGTATTAACGACTGATCAATATTCCCTGACTCCATCTTTTGCAGTGACATACTGATAGTGTTAACCGGATTCAGAATTTCATGGCGTAATGTGCGCGGCATGCTTTCCAGGAAACCGATATATCTTCGAAGTCGTGATAGCAATCCTGTGATATCTCGTGACAACTGCCCAAGCTCATCAGCTGAGGATTGCTCGGCCACAATGTGTTCAGAAACTATGCGGCCATCCTTGTCGATTGCACTGGCCGTTTCCCGTTGTAACCTTCTCAGCCGATATGCCAGCCATGCTGAAAACATCAGCATTGTGATAAGCGCGGCTAAAAAAACAAGGAATGTAGCGTACAGTACCTTTAACAGGGATTCCTGCTGTAGTGCCAGAATCTCACTGCTGTTTTTTTCTACCAGTACCGCGCCAATAAGATCATCATTGGCATATACGGGATGTGCCGCAATAATAAGCGATTCGTTTTCAGAATTGTAATGACGTACAACCGATTGTTTACCGCGTAATGCATCACTGACAAGCACGGGCGCAACCGTATCTTTCTGTGAGCAAATATCGCTGCCATTACCTTCACCGCCATACAAGCCCCTTATTCGCCGGTAACGGTCAACGACACAAATACCCGCATCGGAAGCGCCTAATGAGCGTAGTATCTGGTCCAGCTCAGCCGACCTGACCAGCAAGCGGTTGAGCGTGTCATGATTCTCCTGCACCAGTGTCGCTATGATGGATTCAATACCACGTTCAACCGGGCTGTTCACATCAGCGACACTTATCATCAGCCTAGGCTGGGAGCTCATCCAGGCTGTCGGAATTTTGATCTCCAGATCATAACCATCTTTTTTTTCTCGCCAGACGCCGGTTATTGCGTACACAGGCTTTCCTGTCGCCGGCGTTACCCAGTCCGCATTCATTTCATAAACACTCACCCGGCCCTGTCCTTCAGTTAACAGGATATATCTATATTTCTTGCCGTCCTGTGCCATTAATTCAAGACGCACATGATCACTGTGATCCAGCCTGCGGTACTGCGGGTTACGGTAAACCACAGATAAATCGCTGACACGTAACAGTGCATAGATGTATTGCCCGTATTCACCCAGCAATAACTCAAAAGAAGCCTTGTCTCCCGCATCGCCCGTTTTGTCAAAAATCGCACTTTCACCAGCAAACCGCTTTGCCTGTTGCAGCAATACTCCCCAGTCACCTGGGTAACCATCCACCTGTTTGGGTTCTTCCAACGGATAAACAAAAAGCGCGGATTCATCAATGGCAAGCGCAGCGGGATCATCAACCGGGTAAAACATTTCGGCTCTTCCATTCAGTACCGAGGCGATGGCACGTGCTGCCAACGCCTGGGCATCCTCCTGCCCCTTTAGCAGAAAGTCTTTCATCTCATCCATGTAACGATAACCAAGCCAGGGTAATGCCAGCAAAAATACTGAGCTAAAAAGCAGCATGCGAGTGCCCAGGCTCATGCCCCTGTAACGTGCATTACGCGCCATTAACATACCCAGCTATAGCCGAAGCCGTAGCGTGTCTTAATGCACTTGAACGCAGAATCAATCTGCTTGAACTTGTTCCTGATATGCAGGATGTGCGTGTTAATCGTATTGTCTTCAACCAGGCCCTGGCGTGTCGCCCGGACCAGGTCTTCGATACTGGCACCATCCGGATTTTCAACCAGTGACTTCAGGATTTCGAATTCTGTGGGTGTCAAAGTAACTGGCTGACCTTTCCATTGCACAGTCATACGAAGCGAATCGATCGCCAGCTCACCCAGTTTCTGGTTTGAATCATTATGTTTTGTACGACCATCAATGATTCTGAACAGTGATTCAACACGCGTTACTAAAAAATCCAGTGATACAGGCTTGGTCTGGTAATCCCAGGCCCCCAGTTGCAGGCCATATATCTTGTCGAGCTCATCGCCTCGTGTAGTCAGAAATATTACAGGAATCTGCTCATTCTCCTGCTTCAGAAACCGACACACCTCGAAACCACCACCAACCTCGTTACCGAGAATAATATCGAGAATAGCCAGATCGGGAGATTCTTTTTCAAAGCCGGCTATTGCTGATTCCCTGTCTTCGTATTCATGAACACGATAACCCAACTCGCGCAATGCTTGCGCATAATGTTCACGTTGCTGCGGATCATCCTCAACGATTGCTATTGATTTACTCATTGCCTCAATCTACCCCATCGCAAGCAGAAAGTTGAGTCGTATCTGGAAGCTCCATAATTTCTCCATTTTTCCTTCATCCTCGCGCAAAGATTGAGCTTGCCCGTGTTGATGTAATTAGCACCGTAACTAATACGAAGTTCAGTCAACAGACCGAACACATTAACACCTGGAGAATCACATGAAAAAAACACTCATATCAATTGTAGTAGCAACAACACTGCTTGCATCAAATGCACATTCTGTTTATGCCAGTGAGCAGGAAACACAAAGCACCAATAAACCATACCTTGGCATGGGTATCGGCGCCACTGCTGGTGCTCTGGTAGCTGGCCCGGTCGGCTTCATTGCTGGCGGCATTATTGGTGGCATTGTGAGTCGACACAATGAGACCACTGAGCAAAAAATCGAAACGCTCAATCAGACACACGATGACAAACTCGCATCGTCTGTTAGCACGCCTGGCAATCGCATCAGCGATGATGTCCTCACAGAATCAACCACCCTTTCTGCAGAAACATTGACAATCGCATATACCAACGATACAGCTATTGATATCTACAATAGCAACTCCAGCGATATTGATAACTTGCTCGCCAGCGAGCTGAGCATGGATATCTTTTTCCTCTCTGGCAGCATCGATGTCGATCCATACTATGCGTCGAAGATCCATGCCGTATCCAAGCTGATGCAGTCAATACCAGAACTTGATGTTCACCTGGATGGTTATTCTGATCGTCGTGGCGACAAGCAGGAAAACATCGAGTTATCCAGCCAGCGTCTCGAGTCAGTACGCGCCTTACTGATCCAGGCAGGCATTGAGCCACAACGCATACATGCTCACGCTTATGGTGAGAAAAATTTCATTTCCACGGTTGGAAATCTCGAAGCATATACATTCGATCGCCGTGTTGTTATGCACTTCAAGCACTCGGACAACAACAGCAGCGTACCTGTGGCGCTTTTTCAGGACGAACCCGCCAATTAGCAGCTCCAGGCCTCTTCGCATGAAGAGGCCTGCTTCCACAATCGTATATCTACTGGCAGGGGTTACAACATGAACATAACAAAACATGCTCGCGATCGTTTACAACAACGTGCCATTCCGCCTCTGATCATCGAATGGCTATGCAAATACGGCTGCCGACTCGAAGGCTATAACGGCACAACTATCTGCTTCTTTGACAAAGAAAGCCGACGCTCACTCTCATCCGAAGTTGGTCACGTGGTTATCAGGCGCCTGTCTGATCTGATGGACTCATATCTTGTTCTATCGGGCGACAGCATTGTCACCGTGGGACACCGTTATAAACCACTCAAACATAAATAACATCTGTTAATACTGATGGAGCCCAGCAACATGAATCTCTCACATAAATATTACCGCAGTCTGGTACTCACGTATTCACTGCGCCTGATCGGGACACTTGGCCTGTATCTCTGTTTTGGAGTCATTTCGCAAAACGTATATGCCGTCCTCGACAGCAATAAACCGCTTGAGACCACGCATGGTTCTTTGTGGCTATTACAGGACGATGGTTCATATACCGAGACCATCCAGCTCGAAACCGAGGTCGACATCGATGTCAGCAGTATCATCGCACGCACCACGGTCAGACAACGATTCAGGAATAACAGTAATAACTGGACAGAAGGTCTGTACACGTTTCCCCTGCCTGAGAATGCGGCTATTGACACATTCTCTCTGCATATCGGCGACCGTGTTATACAGGGCCAGGTACAGGAGCGGCAACAGGCGCGCGAATCCTACAACCGGGCAAAACAGCAGGGCGTCCGCAGCAGCCTGGTCGAGCAACAACGACCCAATCTGTTTAAAACATCTTTAGCCAATATCGGACCGGGAGAAGAAATTACGATCTTGATCGAATACCAGCAGACACTGGATTATAAAGACGGCACCTATAGACTTCGATTTCCCATGGTTGCAGGTCCACGATTTCATGCCAGTGGCAGCATATCATCACATGATGACGACACTGATATCTCCATAAGCGTTACTGAAAGCGGCAATGTAAATCCGATATATATACATGTACTACTCGATGCAGGCGTCCCGCTTGAGAAAATCAATAGCTCCTACCATGACATTGATATCCGGCAAACCAGTGAGCACCGTTACAGCATCGCTTTAAACACGCCTTACTATGCTGACCGGGACTTCGAACTAACCTGGACACCTGAGCTCGGCTCTACTCCTGAAGCCAGCATCTTCACGCAAACACGAGGCGACTATGATTACGCATTGGTAACACTAATGCCGCCTGCCTTGCATGCCCTGGGACAACAAATCACACCTCGTGACATTATATTTATTCTCGATGTGTCCGGCTCGATGAGTGGCACATCTATCCAGCAGGCAAAAGCCTCTCTCATACAATCGATTAAACGATTAGACCCGGAAGACCGATTCAATATCATCTGGTTTAATGACAAATCGGAACGCCTGTTTCCCGATGTCACCCACGCCACAGATGAGGCGCTAGCCATTGCAGCGCGCGTCACCGATGGTCTTGATGCTGATGGCGGCACTGTCATGTTGCCCGCCTTGATGCTGGCACTTGAGCAGAAAACGGAAAGTGAACGGCTCAGGCAAATCGTTTTTCTGACTGACGGCAATGTCGATAATGAAAAACAACTTTTCTCTGTTATCAGAAACAGGCTCGGTAATAGTCGACTGTTTACAATCGGCATCGGCTCAGCGCCGAATTCATATTTCATGCGCAAGGCGGCCAGGGCAGGGCGCGGCACCTTCACGCATATCGGCGACATCAACGAGGTTCAATACAAAACAGAACAGCTACTCAAAAAACTCGAGTCACCCGCATTGACGAATATCCATGCTTTCAGCAATGAAACAGACATCGAAATCTTTCCGCAGCCACTACCGGATTTATACCTGGGTGAGCCTGTAACCCTGCTGTTACGTGGCAAAACCCTGGGAGATCATATCAGCCTGAATGGCGACTACGGTGACAGCCTCTGGCAACAGACGGTCGATCTTACAACTTCAAACAGACATGCTGGCATCCACACGGCCTGGGCAAGGGAAAAACTCGCCGTGCTGATGGAAACAGAACATGAAACCATCGATGAAACTGCGCGCACAAAAATCAAGCATGAAATCATCGATCTATCGATCGATCATCACCTGGTCAGTCGCTACACCAGTCTGGTCGCAATTGATACTACACCCGTTAACAATAGCGGGGAACTAGCCACACATAAACTTAAAACGAATCTCCCACATGGCTGGCAAAAACGACAAAACAACCCACAAAATCCACAAATATTAGTTGCGGGTCTCAGCCTCCCTCAAACAGCAACAACAGCCGGACTGCATATACTCAACGGCTTGCTACTAACAGTTATCGCTTTGTCCCTTTACATGTGGAGACGCCAGCATGATCAGAAATCATAAACTGACCTTCATCATCATTATGCTGCTCACTGCTGCTTTATGGCAGCTGGGACTCGCGGGCTGGATTCATACAAAGGCTATTACAGCACAAATTTTACTGAATCATGCCTGGCAACAAACACTGATTGACAGGCAGGCGCACAGGCCCTGGCCATGGGCTGACACCTGGCCCGTTGCCGAGTTAATTCTGCCAAAACACGATATTGCACAAATCGTACTGCAGGGTGATGCCGGTGCCAGCCTCGCCTTCGGCCCCGGACAGTCCAGTGGCAGCGCGAAGCATAGTGAAAGTGGCGCGATACTGATTAGCGGCCACCGGGATACGCATTTTAATTTTCTGCAGGATGTTCGGCCAGGCGACAGAATCATATTGAAAACAAAATCAGAAATACACTACTACCGGGTGAGTGATACGCAAATTGTAGACAGCAATAATTATAAACTTGATCGCGCAGTTGATGCATTGGTACTGTCAACCTGCTATCCATTTGACTCAACACTGTTCGG
>JARFRD010000048.1 GCA_029287435.1 Gammaproteobacteria bacterium | reverse complement strand
ATGATGATGGTGCCCGAAGCATGGCAGTCGAATACCAACATGGATGAAAGCAAAAAAGCTTTCTACCGTTACCATTCAGCGCTAATGGAACCATGGGATGGCCCAGCCTCGATTGCCTTTACCGATGGTCATTACATCGGTGCTACGCTGGACCGGAATGGTCTCCGTCCAAGTCGCTATTACCTGACGCATGATGATCGCGTGATCATGGCATCTGAAGTCGGTGTGCTGCATGTTGAGCCCGAGAATGTGAAATTCAAGGGTCGTCTGCAGCCCGGCAAGCTGTTCCTGATCGATTTTGAAAAGGGTGAGCTGATTTCAGACGAAGCTCTGAAAGCTGACTTTGCTGCGCGTCGTCCTTACGGTGAATGGCTGCAGAACCAGGAAATCAAGCTTGCTGATCTGAAGCCCAATCAGGAGCCGCATGGCTTCTACCCGGAAACCCTGCTGTCTCGCATGCAGGCTTTTGGCTATACCACCGAGACCATGCAATTCATGCTGATCCCGCTGGTGCAGGAATTGCGTGACCCCGTGGGTTCCATGGGTAACGATACAGCGCTTGCCTGTCTGTCTGACAAGCCGCGCATGATCTACGATTATTTCAAGCAGCTGTTCGCACAGGTTACCAACCCCGCGATTGACTCGATTCGTGAAGAGGTCGTGATGTCGCTCGAATGCTACATCGGGCCTGAAGCGAACCTGGTAGAAACCACCGAGCAGCATGCAAATCGACTGCGTGTGCCGCACCCAATTCTCGATAACGAGGAACTGGCTGCGCTGAAACATATGAACCATAGTGGCTGGCGCGCACTGACCATTGATATCACCTATGACAAGTCAGAAGGTACCGAAGGGCTCGAAAAAGCACTGGAGTCAATTTGTTTCCAGGCAACAGAAGCCATTAACGACGGCTACAGTCTGATCGTTTTATCTGATCGCAATGTCGGTGAAGATCGCGTTCCGGTCAGTACCTTGCTCGCTACCGGCGCCGTGCATCATCACCTGGTTTATAACCAGCTGCGTACTCGCATCGGTATCGTTGTAGAAACCGGTGAAGCCCGCGAAGTTCACCATCACTGCCTGTTGATCGGTTACGGTGCAGATGCGATCAATCCTTACCTGGCATTCGAAGCCCTGTTCCAGGCCAAGCGCGATGGTCTGCTCGATGCCGACGAATACCCCAATGACAACAGCATCGTTGCGGATTACCGTAAGGGTGTGGCCAAGGGCATGCTCAAGGTTATGGCGAAGATTGGTATTTCTACCCTGCAGTCCTACAAGGGTGCGCAGATCTTCGAAGCCGTGGGTTTGGGTGAAAATGTGATTGCGCGTTGCTTCAAGGGTACCGCGAGCCGTATCAAGGGCGTTGAGCTTGATGTGCTGGCCGAAGAATCTTTACGTCGCCATGAACTGGGTTATCCGAGCCGTGACATCGTTCGCCTGCCGGTATTACCCAATCCCGGTGATTTCCACTGGCGCGCCGAAGGCGAGCTGCACATGTGGAATCCGGATACGATTGCGAACCTGCAGGTGGCTGCGCGCACTAACAGCAAACAAGCCTATAAACAGTTTGCCGACTTCTCGAATAACGAGGCTACCCGTAAGGCGACCTTGCGTGGCATGCTGAAGTTTAAAGAAGGTGTGAACGGCGGCCCGATTCCGATCGACGAAGTCGAGCCTGCCAAAGAAATCGTCAAGCGCTTCGCAACCGGCGCCATGAGTTTCGGTTCTATTTCTGCTGAAAGCCACGAGTCACTCGCAATCGCGATGAATCGCCTGGGCGGCAAGTCGAACACTGGTGAAGGCGGTGAAGATGCAGCGCGTTTCACGCCAGAGCCGAACGGTGATTCAAAGCGTTCAGCAATCAAGCAGGTTGCTTCTGGTCGTTTTGGTGTCACCAACTGGTACCTGACCAACGCGGATGAGCTGCAGATTAAAGTCGCACAGGGTGCCAAGCCGGGTGAGGGCGGTGAGCTCCCGGGCGGCAAAGTTGACGTCAACATTGCACGCATTCGTCATTCAACACCTGGCGTGGGACTGATCAGTCCACCACCACATCATGATATTTACTCGATTGAGGATCTGGCGCAACTGATCCACGATTTGAAGAATTCAAATCCGGGCGCTCGTATCAGTGTGAAGCTGGTTTCCGAGATCGGTGTGGGTACGATTGCTTCAGGCGTTGCCAAGGCCTTTTCGGATCACATCGTGATCGCCGGCCATGATGGTGGTACCGGAGCATCACCTTTAACCTCGGTCAAGCATGCGGGTCTGCCGTGGGAACTGGGTGTTGCTGAAACTCACCAGACACTGCTGATGAATGACCTGCGCTCACGTGTAGTGATCCAGACTGACGGCCAGCTGAAGACCGGTCGTGATATTACTATCGCTGCCCTGCTGGGTGCCGAGGAATTCGGTTTTTCAACTGCGCCCCTTGTTACCCTGGGTTGTATCATGATGCGTAAATGTCATCTGAACACCTGCCCGGTGGGTATCGCCACGCAGGATCCGGAGCTGCGCAAGAAATTCAATGGCAAGCCGGAATACGTGGTCAACTACCTGTTTATGGTCGCCGAGGAAATGCGCGAGTACATGGCGCAACTGGGCTTCCGCAGCGTGAATGAAATGATTGGTCGTGTCGATGTGCTGGAAACCGATACAGCTGTCGACCACTGGAAGATGAAGGGTATCGACCTCACGGCGATCCTGACACCGGCACCGAAACCGCACGAAGAAGCGGGTACTTATTGCATGATCGATCAGGACCATGGCCTGGATGCTGCGCTTGATCACAAGATTATCGCCCAGGCACAACCCTCGATCACGAATGGTGACAAGGTTTCGATGGAGCTGCCCGTGGTGAATATCAATCGTGTGGTTGGCACCATGCTGTCACACGAACTGGCCAAGGCGCATAACGGCAAGCCGCTGCCCGCTGATACCGTACACATCAAGCTGAACGGTTCCGCAGGACAGAGTCTTGGCGCCTGGTTGTACGAAGGTGTGACCATCGAACTCGAAGGTGATGCCAATGACTATGTGGGTAAAGGTTTATCCGGTGGTCGTATTGTTATCTACCCGCCGCGTAACAGTACCTTTGTGCCAGAAGAAAACATCCTGATTGGTAACACCGTACTCTACGGTGCGACCAGTGGTGAAGCTTATTTCCGTGGTGTTGCTGCCGAGCGTTTCTGTGTGCGCAACAGTGGCGCACGTACCGTTGTCGAAGGCGTGGGTGACCATGGTTGTGAGTACATGACCGGTGGTCGTGTTGTTGTTCTCGGTGAAACCGGACGTAACTTTGCAGCGGGTATGAGTGGTGGTATCGCCTATATCTGGGACCGTAGTGGTGAATTTGCTGAGCGTTGCAACATGGGCATGGTTGAGCTCGAATCGATGGAAACAGATGAAGACATTGCCGAGCTCAAGGAAATGATCGCGAAACATTATGAGTACACGGATTCAACGGTTGCCAAAGCTGCACTCGATGACTGGGATACTGCCTTGAAACAGTTTATCAAGGTGATGCCAACCGATTACAAACGCGTACTGGCTGAAATGAAGAAGCAGCCAGAAAAAGAAAGTGGACAGGCCGTTGCCTGATAATGACCAGCTTCCGCTTAAATAGAAACAGACAAGAAGTGAGTGATAACTAACTAATGGGCAAGCCTACCGGATTTAAAGAGTTCGAACGTAAAACGGTACCTTACCGTGATGTGACTGTGCGCCTGGATGATTATGGTGAGATTTTTACCGGTTCCCATGATGATGAGCATCTGCAAACACAGGGTGCACGATGCATGGACTGCGGTGTTCCGTTTTGCCAGTCTGCAAATGGTTGCCCGATTGATAACCTGATCCCTGAATGGAATCACCTGGTTTATAGCGGCCATTGGCAACGCGCGCTGAATCGTTTGCACAAGACAAACAATTTCCCTGAATTCACCGGTCGTGTTTGCCCGGCACCGTGTGAAGGTGCCTGTGTGCTTGGTATTACCAATCCCGCTGTTACCATCAAGAATATTGAACATGCCATCATTGATCATGGTTTTGAGCATGGCTGGGTGAAGGCTGAAGTACCGCAGAACAGAACCGGTAAAGCTGTTGCGGTTATCGGTTCCGGCCCCGCCGGTCTTGCGGCTGCAGCGCAGCTGAACAAGGCAGGGCATAACGTGACTGTTTATGAACGTGAAGACCGTATCGGTGGCCTGTTGATGTATGGCATACCGAATATGAAGCTGGGTAAAGATGTTGTGCAGCGCCGTGTAGACCTGCTGCACCAAGAAGGCATCGAGTTTATTACCAATGCCGATGTTGGTGGTAGTGGCGATAATGCAGTCGACGTCAATAACCTGTACAAGGAAAACGACGCCGTGCTGTTTGCTACCGGGGCCACGCGACCACGTGACCTTGAAGTACCGGGTAGAGATTTAAACAATATTCATTTCGCGATGGAGTTTCTTACCGCGAATACGCGCAGCCTGCTGGATTCAAACCTGGAAGATGGCAAATACATTTCGGCAAAAGATAAAAATGTGATTGTCATCGGTGGTGGTGACACCGGTACTGACTGTATCGGTACTTCACTTCGCCATGGCTGCAAGTCATTAGTCAACTTCGAGTTATTGCCCAAGGCGCCGGCTGAACGTGCTGAAGACAATCCCTGGCCGTTATGGCCTGTGATTCACCGTGTTGATTACGGCCATGAGGAAGGTATGCAGCGTTTTGGTCATGACCCGCGTGAATATTGCATCCTGACCAAGGCGTTCATCGGTGATGAAGCTGGCAAGGTAACAGGTGTTAAGACCGTTGAAGCGAAATGGACACAGGTTGATGGCAAGTGGAACATGGAAGAAGTGCCGGGTTCTGAAAAAACCTGGCAAGCGGACCTGGTGATGCTTTCGATGGGTTTCCTTGGGCCTGAGCATTACGTCAGTAACGAACTGGGTATCGAGTACGACCAGCGTTCCAACTACCAGGCGGAATACGGCAAGTACGCAACCAGTGTTAAGGGTGTTTATGCGGCCGGTGATTGCCGACGTGGTCAGTCACTTGTTGTCTGGGGTATTAATGAAGGTCGTGAAGCCGCACGTGAAATCGACACATTCCTCATGGGCAGTTCAAACCTGCCGTAAGTGGCCATCAGTGACCAGGGCTGATTAGAAACCGGCGCGCTTGCGCTGGTTCTGGGCGCACTGCTTGATGTATTCCTTCAGGCGGCTTTCGCTGCCATTTTCAAAATCAATAAATTCGATACCGAGCAGGTATTCTTCCTGGGACAGGCGACGTGCTACCACCACACGGCAACGTACGTAGAGCTTGGCTTCTTTATTTTCAGGGTAAGGAATATCCGCTACGGCCTTGAGTCGAATTTGATCAAGCGGATGATTCTGAATGCCACGAGGTTCGATTTCATCGGCTACCCAGCTGTCACATCGAAACTGAAGCCCGCTTTCGGAAATATCACAGGCTTCAACCGGCAATACGCTACCGTCTTCCAGTACCAGTTCGACCGGAAAATTAACCTTGTAGCGGTGCGCGCTGCGGCGCTCATAACTCATTGGTTTTGACAGCGTCATAACATTTGAGTGTAGTACAAGAATTTCATTGTTGCAGGTGTAAAATGGACGTATAACTTATTGATTATTTTAGGTAAAAAATCGATGTCGTAAATTTAGCGACGCAACATGGCGGTTCAGTTGAAAATCGCTGCTAAAAATCAGCTTGAGCTGTTGTTGGTGCAATCCCGAGTTTGCGCTGGTATGCATTACAGACCTCAGTACCAAAACACACAAAATAGACTTGTTCAATTCCGGTGTTGGTCGCTAGCGATTCGCGAACTGTGTCCACAGCAATTTCTACTGCCTGGTCGATCGGGTAGCCATATACGCCACAGCTGATGGCCGGGAATGCGATACTGGTCAAATCATTCTGCCTGGCAAGCATCATGCTGCGACGATAGCAGCTCGCCAGCAACTCGGCTTCATTGGCATTACCATCTGTCCACACCGGCCCGACGGTATGGATGACATGTTTTGCCGGCAGCCTGTAACCACGGGATATTTTGGCATCACCCGTTTCGCAGCCATTAAGGGTACGGCATTCAGCGAGCAGCTCGGGACCGGCAGCCCTGTGAATAGCGCCATCAACGCCGCCGCCACCAAGCAGGGAATTGTTGGCCGCATTCACAATCGCGTCAACGCTTAATGTGGTGATGTCATTATTTACAAGCTTTATGGCTGACATATCGTCACGTATGAATTTTTTTCGAGTGTCAAGGACTATGGTAACATTTGCTCCCCCTGTGACCACAGGCAATTGAAAAACATACAAAAAGTGAGGGAATGAGATGGAAGAGCTGCCCGAGTTACAAGAGCTGAGCATGAGCGCTGACGAGATCAGCAAGCTTGTTGACACCTATGTAATACCATGGGGTCTGAATATTATTTTCGCGTTACTGATATTTTTTATTGGTAAAGCTTTAGTTGGCATTATCGTCAAACTCGTCAAGAAATTGATGGGCAAGGCGAAAATGGATTCTATCCTGGTCAACTTCATTGGCTCGATCGTCAAGACCGTATTGTTGCTGTTTGTTGTTATCGCAGCACTGGATCAGCTTGGCGTCAATACAACTTCTCTCATCGCCTTGATCGGTGCTGCCGGTCTGGCAATCGGTCTTGCCTTACAGGGCTCTTTACAGAACCTGGCTTCAGGCGTGATGCTGATCGTATTCAGACCTTTCACCGATGGCGACTTCGTCGAAGCCGGTGGGGCTACCGGTGTTGTTGAAGAAATCGGTATCTTTACAACCAAAATGCGCACGGGCGATAACAAGGAAATCATCATCCCTAACGGCCAGATCTTCGGCAGCAATATCACTAACTACTCAGCGCGTGATACACGTCGTGTCGATATGGTATTTGGTATTGGCTATGACGATGACATCCGTAAAGCAAAACAGATCATCGCTGATATTCTTGCTGCTGATGAGCGCATCCTCAAGGATCCTGAGCCGTTGATTGCAGTGGGGGAACTTGCGGATAGCAGCGTCAACTTTAATGTGCGCCCATGGGTCAACAGCGCTGACTACTGGTCAGTGTATTTTGACCTCAACGAAAAAATAAAACTGACATTCGATGAGCAAGGTATCTCTATTCCTTACCCTCAGATGGATGTGCATCACCCTAAGGCAGACTAAAAAGGAACAGGAATGAAAATATATAGTTTGTTAACAGTTGCTACGCTGTTGTTTGCAGCCTCTAGTGTAATAGCAGCCGAAGAAGAGAAGAAAGAAAAGGAGTCACCCTGGACGATTACCGCAGGACTTGGTTATGTGAGTACCTCGGGTAATACCAATACCGATACGCTGATCTTCAAAATTGATGCTGCCTACGAAATCGAGAAATGGAAGCATGAAGTAAAATTCGATAGCCTGAACACCAGTACTGACGATGTATCGACGGCAAACAGGAAGCGTTTGAATGCACAGTCAGATTACAAATTCAGGGAGCGCGATTACTTTTTCGGCAGTTTTTACTGGGAAGATGATGAATTCAGCGGTTTCGAGTACCAGACAAAGCTTATCGTTGGTTATGGGCGAAAGATTATAAAGACAGACAAGCATGAACTTGATGGCGAAGTTGGTCCCGGTTACCGCTATTTCAAACCGGATAATCTACCGAGTGATGATGAAGCCCTGTTGCGCCTGGCCGGTAAGTATAAATGGACGATCTCCGACTACTCTAATTTCACCCAGGACCTGTTTTATGATTATGGTCAAGAGCAGGAAGAGTGGCGCTCGGTGACAGCGCTCAGAACGAGTATCTATGAGTCACTGGCGTTAAGACTGCAATATGAAGTCAGGTATCTGGATGTAGTGCCGGTGGGTACTAATAATTACGATCGCACAACAACGGTATCATTTGACTATGAGTTCTAGTCTCGGGTAAATCTTTACTTGTCTTGCTGCACACGGAAGCGTAGCAAGAGCTTGTCTTTCTGAAGAAGTTCCAGGTGCTCCCCGTTAATCTGGTAGCGACTGGTTTTTTTCAGGGATTGATAAAATATCCTGTCCAGGTCGGCATGAGGGCATGCCATTCGCGTTGATCCCATCATGCCGAACGTAAGCTTGTCACCCTCCAGCGCATAAACACCAAAGAAACGATTGCAGCCATCGGAGCCGGTTGCCTGCCTGCCATCGGCATTTAAATGCAGATGTGCCTGGTTTAACACGGTTTGTGAGAACGATTTTTCTGCAGCCATGTATCCGATATCAATTAATTGCCATTGCGTTTCCTGCAGCGGAGCATCGGGTATGTTGTTGCCAGTTGTGCATGCAAGCAGCAGCGATGGTACTAGGAAAGTGATTAGCTTGTATTGCAGTTTCATAATTTAATCTCAATACTTTCTGATGCTGCCACTGCCTTGTTGCGTGCTTTTTCTGTATTTTCATCTCGAGCCAGCACAACACCCATACGCCTTTGGCCATCAACTTCCGGCTTGCCGAAAAGCCGTAATTGAGTATCAGGCTGTGCGAGTACCTGCTCAAGATTTTCAAAAGTGACGCACGCCGATTTGCCCTGTACCAGGATGACGCTGCTCGCACTGGGGCCATGGAAGTGAATATTGGGTATCGGCAGGCCGAGTATGGCGCGTGCATGCAGGGCAAACTGCGACAGGTCCTGTGAAATCATGGTAACCATGCCGGTATCATGTGGTCTTGGTGATACTTCACTGAAAATAACATCGTCACCTTTAATAAACAGCTCAACACCGAAGATGCCGCGACCTCCCAGGGCGCCTGTTATCTTTTCCGCAATCTTGCGCGCTTGTTGCAATGCTGCTTCGCTCATCTGCTGTGGTTGCCACGACTGGCGGTAGTCACCATCAACCTGGACATGACCAACCGGTTCACAGAAGCTCGTTCCATTTTCATGTCGTACTGTAAGCTGGGTGACCTCATAATCAAACTCGACAAAACCTTCGACGATAACCTTGCCTGCTCCGGTGCGTCCGCCTTCCTGGGCATAGTTCCATGCCTTGTCTATGTCAGCCTCCGACTTGATCGTACTTTGCCCCTTGCCGGAAGAACTCATGATGGGTTTGACGACACAAGGTATACCGATTTCCTCGATCGCGTTATCGAACTCATCGCGTGAAGCGGCAAAGCGATACGGCGATGTGGCAATGCATAGTTCTTCGGCTGCAAGGCGGCGAATGCCTTCGCGGTTCATGGTTAGCTGAGCAGCAAGCGCCGTTGGAGTAACGTTGTAGCCTTCGGCTTCGAGTTTGACCAGGGTGTCGGTAGCGATGGCTTCGATCTCCGGCACGATGTGGTCAGGTCTCTCTTTTTCGATGATCTCGCGCAAGGCAGTACCGTCGAGCATATTGATGGCATAAGAACGGTGTGCAACCTGCATGGCCGGTGCATTCTGATATCGATCTACGGCAATGACTTCAGCGCCAAGCCGTTGTAACTCGATCACGACTTCCTTGCCAAGCTCACCACCGCCACAGAAAAGAACACGAGTTGCAGAAGGTGATAGTGGAGTGCCTATGGATGTCATGAGCGATGCCCTTTATTGAATCGTGTCATTATAGGAAATGTTAACGGACTAGTGCTGGCATTTGGGACAATAAAACGTCGAGCGCTGTTGCTGGGTTATCTGTTTTATCGTGCTACCGCATTTTTCACAAGCTTCTCCTGCCTTGCCATAGACAAACAGTTTCTGTGCGAAATAACCGGGCTCACCATTTTCACGACTGAAGTCACGCAAGGTGGTGCCGCCTTGCTGGATGGATTCGGTGAGTACCTGCTTGATGGCATTAACAAGTTTTTCGCAGCGCTGCATAGACAGGCTACCCGCCTTACGTTTTGGATGGATGCCCGCACGGAACAGGGATTCACAGGCATAGATGTTACCGACACCGACAACGACATGACTATTCATGATAAATGACTTGATAGAGGCTGTTCGTTTTCGGCTGTTTTGATACAGGTATTCGGCATCGAAGCTATCTTCCAGTGGTTCCGGCCCAAGTGAGCACAGCAGTTTGTGTTGTGCGGGATCGGTTGTAGTCCAGAGGACAGCGCCGAAACGTCGCGGGTCGCGCAGGCGCAATACCTTGTTATTACCGAGCAGGATATCGACGTGGTCATGTTTTTCAGCCGGTGTTGACGGCTTGCAAATGCGGAGACTACCGGACATGCCGAGGTGCATGATGATGGTCCCATTTTGCAGACCGAGTAACAGGTATTTACCGCGACGCCTGACCGATTCAACCGTCTGTCCGCATGCGTTTTCAGCGAGCCTGGTTGGCACGCGCCAGCGTAACGCCGGCTGCCTGATAACAACAGCTTTTATTTTCTGCTTATGTACGTGAGGCTTGATGCCGCGGCGCGTGGTTTCTACCTCGGGCAGTTCAGGCATGTTCTGTCAGGTCAGAGATCTCTCTCGACTTCATCGGTATCTACCTGGCCGCTGATACGCCGACGAATGTGTGACCAGGAAACGCCGATGCTCAGTACGCTGGCTATCATGATTTGCACGATGTAACTCACCACGCGGAAGCTCTGCGTATCCAGCCCGATAACGTCAACAATGAGCCAGATCAGCAGGCCAAAAAATGTAATGGCGAGCATGATGCCAATGGCGCCAAGAGAACCCAGGGTCGCGCGAATTAATATCACCCAGCCAATGATCAAAATCACACCAACGAGTGCCTTGCCCACCGTTATCGAGGGGAATGTTTCCTCTATCCAGTGATAATAGGAAACGCCTTCGGGATTGTAGGTGGAAAACACAACGACAACGGCAAAAATAAACCTTACGATGAATGAATCCCAGCCGAAGTGCGAGCCTATTGCCATCCTGTTGTCCTCATGTTTTGTTAATCCGCATATTATATGTGTACGAGCCGGGTTTTACTCGGTGATTTCAGTTGCCGCTGGCGGCTGGCTGCCGGGTTTCAGCAAGCGATCGTAAAATTCGAGATTAAAGTGATATTCGATATCGAGGTCAGGGCGGGCCAGTATCAGCCAGGGCTTGGTGTCTGTAATCTCAAACGCTATCGGTTCACTGGTATTGGCAAGAAAGATCTGGATGGTGCCGAGCGATTGTCGTTCCATGTAGTTGTGTACACCGAATGCCTGCCCGTGTTGCCATTCGTGCAACAGGTTGATGATGGCATCTGAGCTGATAGCCGCGGTGCTTTGCCAGTTGCCGTCGCTATCCTTATGCAGGGTGATATCGGGTAATACGATTCTGCTTATCTCGGCGCTGGCGGGAACCAGTTCACGTGCGACCAGGGTGCCCGTCTGTGAACTCAACAGCGGGTAGAAGTGGTCATCAATAAGATGGACCGTATCATTGATTAAAATATAGCGCAGGTTGTTTATCGGGTTGGTGATGCCGAATGTGATCAGGGTATCGTTGAGCTCTATTGCAGTGGTTGCAGAAGCCAGCCCGTATTTGTCGAGGTCAAGGCTGGCTGCCTTGTAATCTGCATGGCTAACGGTTTCGAGTAACTTTAAAAGCGTATTGATACGAAATGCATTGGCATGCGCTTCTATGGGGGACAGCATTAACCAGGTGTCACTGCTTTTATCCAGCGAGATTACACGTTCATTATGTGTAATGGTTATTCGGGTTATTTCATCGGCACTTAATGTTGTCAATTGGCCGCTGGCTGTTTGCTCGTCTTCCTGGCTCAGCAACAGGTAAGCGGCGAGGGCTATGACCAGAAGCAGTAGGAACAGGTTCAGCAGTAAGCGGGATTGCATAACTTAACGCTTACGGCGTTTCATCCAGATAAAGGCGCCGGCAAGAATCAGCACAAGTGGTAACACGATAAAGAAACCGGCGCCGATCAGCATGATTTCAATATCATCTAGCTCGAGTTTGGTATCAGGTGCGTTCTTTGATTCGACAGCAATCAGGTCATCATCACCGGCGAGCCAGTTGAATATGCCAAGCCCCAGTGAGAGATTCGCGCCCGCCCCAATGTAACTGTTTGCCAGGAAGTCGCTGTCGCCGGCAACAATTATGCGCTGACTGGCCTTGTCAGCTTTTTCCTTACCGTCAATAGCACGTTCGAGTGCAAGTATCAGGGTGACAGGGCCTTCAACATCACCGTTTTCAGGCTCGAATGCAACTTCGGCCGCGAGCCCGCCCGCTTCTGACCAGCTGCGTGGTAGTGATTGCGCAATGATTGAGGCAGACCAGCTGGAGGCTTGCTGTTGTTGCAGCTGTTCCACGCCGCGACTTATCGGGAACAGGGTGTTGTATTGCAACTTCTCTGTAATGGCGTGCTGGTGGTAATCAAGCACTGGTACCATTGCAGGGTGCTGGATGCGCAAGGTTTTCCTCAGGTTTGCATTATTGTCGACGATGATGCCGGGGTGAAAACTGATGCCAAGCATCTCAGCCAGTGCTTCGGTTCCTTGCAACTCGCCGGGATCCATCATCCACAGCAGGTTACCACCATCCTCGATAAAGGCTATGATGTGGTCAAGTTCGCCCTCAAGGATTTCTCTAGCTGGTGCGGCAATGACCAGTACTGCCGTATCAGAGGGCAAGGGTGACAACAGCAGGTTGTGTGACTCGATGGTGAAGCCCTTGTTAGTGAGTTCGTTGGCCAGCTTGCTGTAACTGGTGTTGTCATCACTTTGCGGGCTGCGTTCGCCATGTCCTTTGAGGAAAGCCACTTTAAGATCGCTGGATCGGCTTAATCGCAGTAATGCGTTGCTGATGGCCTGTTCACTGAGTGAGGTGATGCGTTCTTTTTTATCTTTGTGCTGGATGATGACCTGGCCATAACGCTCAACTTCATCCTGTTGTGCAGTGTCGAAATCGATATCCGGATTGATCAGCCTGAAATTGAAGTCCGGTTTTACGCGCTGGTAGCGGCGCAGGATTTCTTCCACGGCGGTGCTCACCGTCTGGTTTTCCTTCAGGTAAACGTGTACGTTTACAGGACCATCCATTGTTTCTAACAGCCCAATACTGCTCGATGACAGGGTGTTGCGTTTGTTGCTGGTCCAGTCAAAAGTGAATGCATGCTTGTTACTCAACCAGCCGAGCATACCCGCAATGGCCAGTATCAAAATAACAAACAACAGCTTTTGCAGATGCAGTTGAAAGCGGATTTTTCTTGAGATTCTCACTGTTCTATCCTTGCAGGCGTCTCGAGTCCATCTGCCGGATGGTGAGCACGAGGAAAGTAGCAATAAAAATCAGGAAGTAGGCAACATCACCTGTGTTCACCAGTCCGCGCAACATCGGCGTGTAATGTGTAAGTAATGACAGGTGATTAAAGACATCTGAGGTATCACCGGTATTTCGGCTGATGATCCACAGTAGTAACAGCAGTCCAAAAGTACTGATAGCAGCAATGATCGGATTGTCGGTCAGTGATGACAGGAACAGGCCCGCGGAAGAAAACGCAGCCAGTAACAGGGTCAGGGCGAGCATGCCTGCAGCTATCTTGCCCAGATCCAGTTGCGTACCCATTAACAGTGATAGTGGCATCAGGCTGATCATGGCAATAAAGCTCAGCATGAACAGCAGAATACCGAGATACTTGCCCAGAACAATCTGGGTCATGCTAACCGGTGATGACAGAAGCAATGCGATTGATCCATTGCGTCGTTCTTCAGAAATTAACCGCATAGTGAGCAACGGTGTAACCATCAATAAAATGAGACTGGCAACTTCATAGGTTGGCATGACGACAAGATCGGTAACGCCGGGTGCATTGGGTGCAGTTGCGAGCTCGGACTGAATAGTGAAAAAGAAATCAATCTGGGTAAAAAAACTCCACGCCAGTATCAACTGGGTAACAGCCAGAACAGTCCAGGCCAGCGGCGATAGAAACATACTGCGCAGTTCCCGCAGGGCAATTGCCTTGATCATGCGGCATCCTCATGTGCAATATCTGTATCGGCATCGCCCGAAGTCAGCGTTACGAAAATATTTTCCAGGGATTTCTGGTCGGCGACCAGTTTCTGCAGGCCCCAGTTATTCTCCACCGCAAGCCTGGCGAGTTCTTCGACCTTGCCGTCAATTTCGACGATGAAGTGGTGGTCGCCACGTTGCTGCGCCTGTTTGATGAGCGCAATGTTATTCAGCTCAGCAATGCTCGGAGCCTGCTTCAGTACCAGCTCGTAGCGACCTGTGTCCTGCTGTTCGAGCAGCCCGGCCATGTCCGAGGCATACACCAGCTTGCCCTGGTTGATGATTTGCACGCGATTACACACGGCCTGTACTTCAGGCAGTATGTGCGTCGACAGGATGATGCCATGCGATTGCCCGAGATCTGCGATCAGTTCACGAATCTCGCGTATCTGGATAGGATCGAGGCCAACCGTGGGTTCATCGAGAATGATCACCGCCGGCGAATGTAAAATGGCCTGGGCGATGCCCACACGCTGCTGGTAGCCTTTTGACAGGTTGCCGATCAGCCGCTTGCTGACATCAGCCAGGCCACAGCGTTGTTTGGCCAGGTCAAGCGCCTCACGTATCTGCTGCGCAGGAATGCGGCGTAGCCGGGCGCAATAACCCAGGTACTCATCGACACACATGTCCTTATATAAGGGGGGTGTTTCCGGCAGGTAGCCAAGGGCGGATTTCGCGGCTTTCGGGCTGTCGAGTAAATCAACACCATTGATCACGATCTCACCTTCGCTGGGTGCCAGGTTACCACTCAGCATTTGCATCGTGGTCGACTTGCCGGCGCCATTGGGACCGAGAAAGCCAAGGATGTCTCCGGCGGCGAGTTCGAAACTGATATCGTCCACGGCACAGTGGTCGCCGTAATAACGCACCAGGTTGTTTACCTTGATCAGGGGTTGCGATGACATGCGTCGGTATTATTCCTTATTTGTAACATCATGCAAGTATAAAAGCTTTTTTTCACCGCAAAGACGCAGAGGACGCAAAGGTTTTCTGGATTCGAGCAAAAGAAGCCTCGATATGATACACACGAATATAGGCATGATATCTGCGGCTAGGGGCTTTAGAAAAAAGATAACTTAGCGACCTTTGCGTCTTTGCGGTGCGATATTTTCTGTAAAATCCGCCCATGGCTTATCTGGGCATAGACACCGGCGGTACCTTCACCGACTTTATCCTGTTTGACAAGGATTCCGGCGCTATTTCAATCCACAAGGTTTTATCTACGCCGGATGCGCCCGAGCGCGCCATTCTGCAGGGTATTGCTGATCTCGGTATCGAAACTACCGGACTGTTACTTGTGCATGGTTCCACGGTAGCGACTAATGCAGTGCTCGAAGGCAAAGGTGTGCGCACTGCTTACATTACCAATCGCGGACTTGCGGACGTACTCACTATTGGTCGGCAGGCGCGCAAGGAGCTCTACAATCTGCAGCCGGAGAAACAGCCACCATTAATAGCGTTGGAACTGTGCCTGGAAGTCGAGTCGCGTTTGAACGCCGAGGGTGAAGCCTTGTCCAGGCTTAGTGACAGCGACCTCGAAAAGCTACGTGATCAGATCGAGACGCTGAAACCGGAAGCGGTTGCTATCAATCTGTTGTTCTCGTTCATCGATGACACCGAGGAAAAGCGCATTGAAGCGATTTTGCCGGAACAGCTGTTCAGCAGTCGTTCATCCGACGTGTTGCCTGAGTACCGCGAATACGAACGCGGTATGACGACAACCTTGAACGCCTACGTAGGGCCCTTGATGCAGGGCTATCTGAATCGATTAAAGCAGAAAACGCCGGGTAGCCGGCTGTCGGTGATGCAAAGTTCCGGCGGCACTGCGAGTGCGCACCATGCCGGGCGCTACCCTGTTCAGCTACTGCTGTCCGGGCCCGCCGGGGGTCTCAAAGGCGCCCAGTTTGTGGCGGAAAAATCGGGTTTCGATCGCTTGCTGACGTTTGATATGGGCGGTACTTCGACGGATGTATCGATCATTGACCGGCGCATCGGTTTTACTACCGAGGCACAAATCGGCGGCTATCCGGTCGCTGTACCCATGGTCGACATGCATACCATCGGTGCCGGTGGTGGCTCGCTTGCCAGCGTCGATGCCGGTGGCCTGTTGCTGGTTGGACCCGAGTCGGCGGGTGCAGACCCCGGCCCTGCCTGTTATGGCAAAGGCGACGGGGCGGCGGTGACCGACGCCAACGTGGTGCTTGGTCGTTTGCTGCCGGCCGCTTTTCTTGGCGGCAACATGCAACTGGATAAAGCGCGTGCCGAAAAGGCGGTTGATGCCATTGCGCAGACACTCGGCATGCAGCGCTATGAAGCGGCCAGTGGCATTATCGAGGTCGTGAATGATCACATGGTGCGCGCATTGCGTGTGATGTCAGTGCAGCGTGGCGAAGACCCGAAGGATTACACGCTGGTGTCATTTGGTGGTGCCGGTGGACTGCACGTATGTGCGCTGGCCGAAGCGCTGCAGATGACACGGGCAATGGTGCCAGTGAATGCGGGGGTATTATCCGCGCTGGGCATGCTGGCAGCGGAGCCCAGTCGTGAACGCGCAATTACCCTGCGCCAGGTGCTGGATGGCTGTGATCAGGAAAGTGTCGCTGAACATTATGAGCAGCTGCGCAAGCTAGCCGAACAGGAACTGCGTGAGATTGCCGGCGATTGTGAAACTATCGTTGAATACAGTGCTGACCTGCGCTACCTGGGACAAAGTTATACCTTGAACCTGCCCTGGTCTGAGCCTGAAAAGCTGGTTGAAGCCTTTCATCGTTTGCACGAATCACAGTATGGGCATCGCATGGCTATCGAAGTTGAGCTGGTGAACCTGCGCGTGCGTTTACTGGGTGAGCGCCCTGAATTCGATCTCCCCGAGTGGCAGCCAGCAGCTGAATCTCAACCGGGTACAACTTCAGTATTCGGCATTGATGAACCGGTTCCGGTTTATGCGAGAGATACACTCAATCAAGGTCAGTGTATCGATGGTCCTGCATTGATCACGGAAACGACTTCTACAACCTGGATTAGCCCCGGTTGGCAGGCGCATGTAGACCACTGGGGCAACCTGGTGCTAGGCGTTACGCCTCGGTCTCGTGCCTAGTTGTCGGTTCAGCCTCTGCAACCTGCTGGGCAACCTCGGTAATCTCACGCACCAGGTAGACGGGCCGTTGCTTGCTTTCAATATAGGTCTTGCCTACGTATTCGCCGACGATACCGACCGTGATCAGCTGTGCGCCGCCGAGGAAAGTGATGACGGCAATCAGTGACGGGTAACCCTGTACCGGGTCACCAAATGCGAGTGCCTTGAAAACGATCCAGAGGCCGAAAGCACCACCGCAGAATGCGGCCACCAGGCCCAGCAGAATGGCCAGCTTCAGCGGCCGGGTCGAAAAAGAGGTGATGCCTTCAATGGCGAGTCGCGAGAGTTCCAGGTAGCTCCATTTTGATGCGCCTGCTGCTCGTGGTGCACGGTCGTATTGCAGTACAACCGTCGGCATGCCAACCCACGCAAACAGGCCTTTCATATAGCGGTTTCGTTCAGGCAGTTGCTTCAATGCTTCGACAGCACGTCGACTCATCAGGCGAAAGTCGCCCACATCCGCGGGTATATCCAGTTTGCTGGAAGATCTCAGCAAACGGTGAAAAAGTCTTGAGCTGAAACGTTTCATGATGGATTCGCCGGGTCGTGTCCGGCGTTGCATCAGTACCACATCGATACCCTTTTGCCACTGCTCGACCATCTCGGGTATCAGCTCAGGTGGATCCTGCAAATCGGCATCAATCACGATCATGGCCTTACCTGCTGCTGTTTCCAGGCCTGCGGTCATTGCTGCTTCTTTACCAAAGTTGCGGCTCAGGCTGATGATTCGTGAAACGCCAATGGTGGAAGGGTGGTCAGCCAGCCATTGGGCACAGCCATCATTGCTGCCGTCATCAACAAAGACTAATTCGACAGACAGCGTTAAAGAGGCAAGTGCCTGTTCAAGTCGCTGCAGGCACTGAGGCAGCACACCCCGCTCGTTATATACAGGAATGACAATGGATAAATCCGGCGTTTCATTCATTAGAATCAGGGCCTGCCACTAAATCACCGTCGCTGAAAACCATTACACGGTACAGCCAGTAACTTAATATCGCAACAATGGCAGTCGTTAAAAACTGCGCTGGTGCAACAGCGATTGAAAGTGATTCGTTCAATAAGATAAAGACAACAAGGTTCGCGATCCAGAGAATTGCACATGCTGCAATGTAACGGGGTATCGTGATGCGATGCTGCTTGCGTGATTTAAAGGTGAAGGTCTTTTGTGCCAGGTAGTTAACGATTGCGCCTACCAGGGCACCTGTGGCCGTAGCAAGCGCAGGAACCATGCCCACAATGATCAATAAAGCCATCGTCAGCCAGTGTGATAGCGTGGAAACACCGCCTGACACAACGAAGCGCTGTATCTCCAGTGCCCGGGTGTTATTCAGTGACTGCAACATGCTTGCTTCCAGGAATATTTCCGGCCTCATTAGTCAGGGTGTTATTTGAGTTTAGCAACTATCCTGGGTAACAACACTGAAGCATCATCAACTGATATTGCTTGATATTGGCGATACCAGAATGCGGTAAACATCTACCTGCGTTTATCTACTATTTTTTATCGCGCTTGATTCGTTGCAGGCCAAAGTACTGCGCATAACAGATATTTCGCCAGTCACGTGAGTTATGCATGATGTCGTTGAAGTAAATAGTGCGCGGATAGGTTTTATCGTAATCGGGGACGACCAGGGATGATCTGCCTTCGTTGACAGCTTTGTCGATCAAGGCATACCGTTGCTGCATGTATTGATGCCATGGTTTTGCATGTTTGGCTCTGTCCAGTTGCGCGAGCTTGAAGCTGTTGCTGTTTAACACGGTGATTGTGAACAGGATGCTTATTGCCAGCAGAATGATGGCATTTACCGGGAAATGTGTACCCAGGTCTGGTATCAGCTTGCCGCTATTCATGAAATAGATGCATATACCGCCCGCTGTCATAAACCAGCTAACAAGGAATACGAAGTATGCGGCATCAATGGTACGCGCGGGCGCCCAGCCGCCCATGGCCCACCATGCTGGAAACTGGAACGCAAACGGGATAGTCAGGGTCAGCACAACCATGGCAAACACCCAGCGCCTGGAAATAGTGAAAGACCTTGGAGATGCACCGTATAGCCTGGACACTGAAAATGGCACCAGCAGAGTTGCTATCAGTAGAACCGGGTTGCTGATCCATATCACCAGTACCCGGCCACCGATATCGAGACTGCCGCGAATGGCACGCCCGATATTGTGACCCTGCTGGAATTCGGCCGCGCGTATCTCATTGCCGGGTGAAAGATACACAACGCCGAAACATACCAGCGCAGTGACGAGCACAATGGCCCATGGCCATAACACAGACCAGCCGGCACGCAGGTGTAATAGCACAAAGAGCAAAGACACGGCAATTATTGCAATCATTGCCGTTTCGTTAAAGCCAATAGCGATCGCCATGGCGATTATCAATACAATCAATGTGTACTCATACTCATCCTGTTGTTTTTGCGCGTAGGCTATGCGGAACATCAAGCCCAGGATGATCAGTAAAAATATATTTGCAGGCTGGTAGCTTAGTGCGCCTGCCATCCAGTAAAGCCCGCTGGCCGGGCTAAGCATGCCGAGAAGGAATACAGCAATGAAACATAATGAAGGCAGTAACACGCGACTGTCAAAAATCTTCAGTCTGAACAGGGATGACAGCAAGAATGCGCTGGCTGCAATCAGACTGATGATTAACACCACAGGGATATACTTATATCCCGTGAACATGCCAAAAATCACCGGGTATGTACCATAAAGCGCATTACCTGAGTAACGCCCGCTCCATTGCTGGTAGTGCAGCCATAAGTGCTTTAGCAGGCCATCACGCTGAATACCATTAGCCAGGCATAGATCATCGGAAGATGGATGCGCATACGGCGCCAGCATATTAAAAACAATAACCACTGCGGCGCCAACTGACAGCAGAAGCAAAGGAGAGACGCGCTTGAGTAATTCCATGGTCTGTCAGATAAGTTGTTGCGGAACCGAATTATAGTCGATCGTTTTTATTACCCACAAATTTACTGCATCTATTATTTTTTTCTCAAAAGGCTTATTCTTAGTGCAGATTTTTTTCAGTAAACGGAGGAGAACATCATGGCTGCTTATAAGTGTGAAGTTTGTGGCATGAGCATCGGCAACATGACTTGCGGTGAATGTGGTGCTGAGCTGGTGCATAGCACGATAACAACAGATGAAGGCGAGACTGTACATGTGTCTGAATGTCCGAACGGGCACGGCAAGGTGAAGTCACCGATGTGCTGTGGTCAGGATATGTCCTGTACGGTGGAGAGCGACTAACTGTTTGATTGTTAATAGATAGAAAAAAACCCGGTATTACCGGGTTTTTTTTCAGGTCTGTTCAGACAGTGAACGTGCCTGTTGCCTGGCTTGCGAAACTACCCTGATCGATTAGTATTACAGCGTCAATCTGTCGCTAGAGAGAAATATGAAACAAAAATTAATCACCATGCTGGAACTACAGGATGCAATGAACAGCAAGGTTAACGCTGACTGGCGTAATGCCGGTAATGAATGGTATCGCGCAATCTGGATCGAAGCTTCCGAAATGCTGGAGCATTACGGCTGGAAATGGTGGAAAAAGCAGGATCCAGACATGATGCAGGCCAAGCTGGAAGTGGTTGATATTGTTCATTTTGCTCTGAGCATCTGCCTTGAATCGGAAGCCAACAGCGAGCTGGATACTATCGCTGCAGCCATCGAAGTTGGATTTGAGAATCCGGAAAAGACGGCTGACATCAGGACGACAATTGAGCTACTCGCCAAAGAAACCCTGATCAACCAGGGTGCGCATTTCTCGATTATTGCGGGGGTCATGGAGCATCTGGACATGTCTTTCGACGAGCTTTACAGGATTTATGTAGGTAATAACGTGTTGAACATGTTCCGGCAGGATCATGGCTACAAGGAAGGCACCTACCGAAAGATGTGGGCCGGCCGTGAAGATAACGAGTATCTGGCTGATATCCTGGAATCGCTCGATAGTAATAAATCGACTTTCAAGGATGATGTTTATACCGCCCTGGGCAGTCATTATGCAGAAGCTGCCTGAGGCTCAAGCAGGATACCCATTCAAGCAAGTGCTGTTGCCGTGCTTTTCCCAATATAATTAATGCCTGTCATACACAGGTATTGATCGATGAAAAAAATTACCGTCATTGGATCCGGCTTTGCAGGCCTGACTGCTGTCAGGCAATTACGCAAGTTAAGCCGCGATCTGGATATCACCCTGATCGCGCCTCGCGATGAACTGCATTATTTACCGGGCATCATCTGGATTCCGAGTGGTTTGCGTAAGCGTGAGGATCTGGTTATCCCACTGGGTCGTTTTTTTCGTCGAATGAATGTGGCTTATCATCGCGGAAATGTAACCGGCTTGAGTGAGGATGGCCGTACAGTTGAAACCGATAATGGCAGCGTAGCAAATGATGGCTTGATCATCGCCTCCGGCGGGCGCTTCATCAAAAAGCTGCCAGGTATCGAGCATGCGATCACCCCGTGCGAAGGTGTCGATGCGGCTGAGAAAATTCGTGAGCGCTTGCTGGCGTTAAGTCACGGTACTATCGCCGTCGGTTTTTCCGGGAATCCGAAAGAACCGTCAGCGATGCGCGGTGGCCCGATGTTTGAATTCCTGTTTGGTACCGACACCCTGTTACGCCAGCAGAGCAGGCGGGAAAATTTCAAACTGGTGTTCTTCAGTCCCGCAGAAAAACCCGGTAACCGGCTCGGGCCAAAGGCAGTCGGCAGACTGCTGGGCGAAATGAAAAAACGTGGTATCGAAACGCATCTCGGGCATAAATTAAAAGGCTTCGAAGCGAAAAAGGTTATCACCGAGGGCGGTGAGTTCGATGCTGACCTGATTATGTTTATGCCTGGTATGACGGGAAATACCTGGTTTGATAACAGTGTCTTGCCTCGCTCGGAAGGCGGGCTGATCAAGGCGAATGGGCATTGTAAGGTCGAAGGCATGGACTGTGTTTATGTTGCCGGTGACTCCGGTAGTTTCCCGGGTCCTGACTGGATGCCCAAGCAGGCCCATATGGCAGACCTGCAGGCCGAGGCAGCAGCGAAGAACCTGCTGGCTGAACTCCAGGGTGAAACAGCCAGCGCAACATTCAAGGTGGAGCTGATCTGTATCGTCGACAGCAACAACAGTGGCATGCTGGTGTCGCGCACGGAGAAGAGCAATACCATGCTGCCCGGCAGCATTCTGTTCCACTGGCTGAAGCGATTGTTTGAGTGGTGGTACCTGAGGAAATACCGATAGTATTGAATAAGTACAGGCACAAAAAAACCCGGCAAAACCGGGTTTTTTATTATCCTCAGAAGAAGCGGTTAATTACTTAATCTTGGCTTCCTTGTAGGTCACGTACTTACGCACGACAGGATCAAATTTCTTGATCTCCATTTTTTCTGGCATGTTGCGCTTGTTCTTGGTCGTAGTGTAGAAATGGCCTGTGCCAGCTGATGAAACGAGTTTGATTTTATCTCTCATGACTATCTCCTATCGTTCCCGACCTAAACCTTTTCACCGCGTGCGCGGATGTCTTCCAGCACGGCATCGATGCCTTTCTTGTCGATGATGCGCATACCGTGTGTAGATACACGCAGCTTCACGAAGCGATTCTCGCTTTCTACCCAGAAGCGATGGCTATGCAGGTTCGGCATAAAACGACGACGCGTTTTGTTGTGAGCATGGGATACATTGTTACCGGACATTGGGCCTTTGCCGGTGACCTGGCATACTCTTGACATGATTCTCTCCAATATTTGCCCTGACAGGGCCAAAATTACCGCCCCGGGACCACTGCCGAGGGCTCAGATTCAAAAGACCGGCAATTCTAGCGGAGATTAAGCCCCGAGACAAGCCGAAAACTTGCCAAATAGTGGCATAAACACCGGCTGGAATCGTGGCTGGTCAGGGCCTGCTGTGACCGGTATAGTTCCGGCAAACAACACTTCGGGAGCCTTATGGATATCGCCTATGGATATCGTGTATATCAGTGACCTGCGCATCGAGACCGTGATTGGCATCTATGACTGGGAGCGCAAGATCCGGCAGATTGTCAGCATCGACCTCGAAATGGCAGCGGATAATCGCAAGGCAGCTGCAACCGAGAGTATTGATGATGCTCTAAACTACAAGGCAGTGGCCAAACGCCTGATTGCCTTTGTCGAGGCCAGTGAATTCCAGCTGGTTGAAACCCTGGCCGAACGTATTGCAGAAATTGTGCTCAACGAGTTCGACGTGAACTGGCTCAGGCTCAAGCTGGGTAAGCCCGGTGCCGTGACTGGCTCCAGAGAAGTCGGCGTGATCATCGAGCGAGGTCAGAAGCCGGCCTGATGGCGCGCATCTATATCAGTCTGGGCAGCAATATCGACCGCGAGCGACATACACGAGCCGGTGTGCAGGCTTTGCGCGAGCGCTTCGGTGATCTGATCCTGTCTTCGGTATACGAGTCCGAGGCCGTCGGTTTTGAAGGCGATGCGTTTTACAACATGGTCATCGCCCTGTCTCTTAT
>JARFRD010000014.1 GCA_029287435.1 Gammaproteobacteria bacterium | reverse complement strand
ATCAAAGACTTCTGCGACTTCCTGAATCTCAAGGTAGTGATTACCAGAACCCAGTGTACCCATCTCGTCTTGCTGACGTTTCCTGGCATGCGCTGAGACCTCGCTGGGAACAGCTCCGGCCATGCAGCCATGTTCTTCAATCCGCTCGAGGTCAGCCTGCTCACCCCAGCCGTTGTCGAGTGCCCATTGCGCCCCACCAGAAAGCATGGCCGTCATCGCTTTGTTATTCAGATGAATATTACCGTGGCTGCCGAGGCCAACAGGAATGCTGCGATACAGTTCATTGGCCAGCTTTACCTTTATAGGTTCAATGTCGGCTCGTACCAGCCCTGTATGCAGCGTGCGCACGCCGCAGGAAATATCAAAACCAACGCCACCAGCAGAAACAACACCACCGGCATCAGCATCGAATGCAGCCACGCCACCAATCGGGAAACCGTAACCCCAGTGCGCATCAGGCATGGCATAGGAAGCCTTGATGATGCCGGGTAAGGTGGCCACGTTGGTGACCTGTTCACGGACTTTCTCATCCATTGCGCTAACAAGGCTTTCACTGGCGTAGAGAATACCGGGGACGCGCATGTTGCCCGTGGGCTCGATGTGCCATTCGAATTCTGAAACACGTTTTAAGCTGGAGGTATCCAAAGCTGTCTTATTCCTGTTTATGTTTTCGGTCTAGACATCGACAACACATTGCGCTTGCCATTCACCAGGCCTGTCTTCAGCTACTGCAAGTTCTGTATAAGTGGCACCTTTGACCTCTGCCGCTGGTTGATGACGTTCAACATCAATTGGTTCACCACAGGCCGTTGCCGTCAGCTTTAAACCATCAAGACTCACTTTGAACTGGTTAAAAAGCATCTTGCGTGTTGCCATTTCAAACACCAGCGCATTTAGCCAGTCAACAAATAACAGTTCGATATCATTGGCTTCGCATTCGATCGTTATGTTTTTAACGCAACTGACTGTTTCAGGATTCGTTACAACTGCCGTCATTGCTATAGCTGCCTGCTCAAAAGCGTGTTCACAGCTGTTGCCCGTTCCGCGTACGCCGATATCGGCTTCATGATGAAAATGTGACCACATGCCTATGTATTGTCTCGTTCTTTTGCCAACTCTTTTCAGTGAAGAGACAATTCTTTAAACACTCTTGCCATGCCCAGCTCTGTCGAGTAGGTGTTCGATTTCGGGTATCATTCTCTTCACACATTTTTTCCCTTCCTCTATTGCTTCATCTGCACGATACAGCTCTAACAGACCTATGTCTGATAATTTAGGAGAAAGCACCATATCTGGTGGCTCGCCGGCCAGACGACTCCGGGTTATCCGATCCTGCGTTATATTTACGGATGCTGCTATTGCATCGAGCAGGCTGGGTGGCTGTTCGATATTATCAGGCTCAAATAATGGCAAGTTTGTATACTCTTTTACCAGTTCTGATATTTTTTCACTCACCGCTTCAATTCCGTTTTTCTTCATAACCGTTTTATGGAAACGCTTACCGACAATATCGCCATTTAAATTAACCGCGATGACAATATCCGCCCCCAAAGCACGACAGACTGAAACGGGCACAGGATTTACCAGCCCGCCATCGACCAGCCATTGATTATTATGCCTGATAGCAGGAAACAGGCCGGGTAAGGCCATGGATGACCAAACAGCCTGCACCACTGAACCTCTCTGCAACCAGACCTCCTTGCCAGACTCCAGATCTGTTGATATGGCGGCATAGACTTTTGAAAGATCTTCGATTACATCTTCATCACTGGCTATGTTTTCATTGAGGAAATCATGAAATCGTTCGGTGTTAACAAAGCCTGTAAACGAGGTGTTGATATCAAGAAATCTTGCCACATCAAATTTAGTGACTGAACGAGCCCAGGATTCCAGCTTTTCAATGTTGCCTGCCACATAAGCTGCACCGACCATTGCACCAACAGAAGTTCCGCATACAATACCTGGTTTAATGCCGAGATTAGAAAGCTCTTTAATTATTCCGATGTGTGACCAACCACGGGATGAGCCGCTGCCCAATGCCAGACCGATTTTCAAATGTGTATTCATGGTTTGTTATTATCTAACTGTGATTCCAGTTCTGACTCAAAGCTTTCGCGGTCCGTATAGCGAATCACTTTCAATCCCCTGCTCGCCGCTCGCTCGATGTTGCCATCGGCATCATCGATAAACAGCGCCTGTTCCGGTCGTAATTCCAGTTTGTTTACGACATCATCAAACAGACTGGGGTCGCGTTTGCCCTTACCCATGCGATTGCTTATAAACAGCTGGTCAAATTCTTTCAAAAAATCCTGCTCCGCGTCGAGCCAGTCCAGCCAGTCAACCTGGTCACTTAGCAGTGCCACGATGTACCCCTGCTGCCTGAGGTCTCTAATAGTATCGATCATCCATGGTCTAAGCCTGAACCTTGGCAGAATTTCATTTCTCAACTCATCATCACTACCAGTTATACCTGCTCTCTTTCTGAGCAAATCCCAGAATTCGGCCTCTGTGCCTTTACCAAGCACAAAGCCGGACTCAAATACAGAATCCATACCCATCTTGTGCAATTGCTTGTGTTCCAGTCCCTGTTTTTTTGCAATGACACCAAGACCGTCGTAAAAACCTTCATCAGCAATGACACCGCCATAGTCAAACAGGATGGCACGAATAGACTGTTTATGCTTCATTACAATTGATAATAATCTGTGTAGCTGTAGACGGTTGAAATATTACAGGTCTTGTTATTCAAAACTCGCTGCTTCAACCTGTAAATAAACATGCGAGATGTCACGTCTGACTTTTTCTTCCAGGCCAGGATAATCAGGTTTAAAAGGTGATAACGCCTGCAGCACCTCAGGTGCCATTTCATAATCCGTTTTACCCTCGTAATAACCCTTCTCTACCGCGATCCAGAATGCCTGTAATAATCCCCTTAAACGTTGAATACCTGCCACATCTGTAATCTTGCCATGACCGGGCACAATAATCTTTGGCTGCATTGCTTCCAGTTCACCCAGAAGATTAATCCACTGTTTTACATTGGCATTCATCGTCGATGGCATTCGATCTGAATAAACCACATCGCCTGTTAACAGTACTTTTTGCTCAGGAAGCCAAAGTAAAAGGTCACCAGGGGAATGGCTATTGCCCGAGAGAAACAATAACGCCCGTGTATTACCCAGTCGTATTTCGGTTGGCTCATTAATCAACCTGTTCGGTGGTAGTACAATTGTATTCCCGGTTACTCCGTCGGTCATTCGATTGAATCGATCGACCCACGCCTGGCCGTCAGCAACTATTGCTGAAGCAACCTGTTCCGAGGCATATATCGATTCAACCGTATTCTTAAATGCCACGTTACCAAGCCAGTGATCGCCATGCCCATGAGAATTTACAATCCAGCGTACAGGTTTGCTGCTCACACCGGCAATCACCTTTTTGATTGACTCCCCAATTTCTCTGGAAGCACCTGTATCGAACAGCAATACGCCCTCTTCGGCGACTATAAAGGCACTGTTCGAATTCCAGCCCCGATTGTCTGGATTAGGATAATCACGGGCCGGGGTGATGACGGCATAAACATTATTTGCAACTTGCGTTGCCTGCATGGGGAACGTCCCATTAGCCTGCAGCTGATTGATCGTGGACAGGCAGACCAGGACTATTAAGGATTTGATGCTTCGCATATCCTGGTGAAGTTTATATGAATCAGTTAAATCAGGCACACAGCAACAGCCCTAACTTGTTGCGCTGGGCTGTGTTATTTTGACACGCAATAATGGAAAGGCGGTTTAATTTATCTTTTCAGCTCATCGTCACGGTAATGAGGATCCGTCCAACAGCGCGGCAAATCCTCCCCGGACAAAAAATGCAAATCCGCTTTATCGAAACTCATCGGATCCTGCATTTCCTCGCCTTCCTGGTACTGTCCTGTGACGTGATCGCAATTCAGATTCATCAGGTCAATCAGGTTCAAGACCTCTACCATATGACCGCTGGATACCTGGCGTAATAACATAACAACCTCCATTAAATATGGATTTCAGCTTAATAACGTAGCACCACTACAATTCTTATACTACCTGCATTTATGGGGATATTTGCTAGACTTAGAAGTACTCCAAGGGAATAAATGTTGGCCAATTACCCTGATTTCGATTACCTGTCCCAGATCTGGCTTTTAAAAAACTCAATCGTAACGATCGGGTTTATTAAAAGATTTTAGACACTTATGAATCATTCGGAAAACAACGTGACTGCTCTGGATCTGTCGGTACTGGTACAGTCCGATCGCCTGCAACTGCTCTACCAGCAGTCTTTTCCGGCCGTATTTGTCAGTATGGCTGCTGCCATTATCTTTACAGTCACGCTTTGGCCCGTACAGGATCATCAACTATTACTTGCCTGGTTTAGCGCCCTGTTCCTCACTGCCATGGCGAGACTTATTTTATTCCTCCAGTACCGCAAAATATCACCCGAAGGCGAAGAAGTACTCATCTGGGAAAAGCCCTATTTCATAACACTGATGCTGACATCGGTTACCTGGGGCATAGGCAGCCTGTTTATCATGCCTGAGGACTCACAGGTCCATCAGATCGTGATTTTCAGCTTTATGATTGCACTGGCCGGAGGCGCCACCTCGCTGTATTCATCTCACAGCACGATGACACTGGCAACCGTTGCGGTCATCCTGCTCCCTGTGACTGTGTATTTTTTCATGAACGGCGGTTATGTTTATGTCGGCATGGCTGCTGCGGCCGTCCTGTTCTTCATCAGCTGTTTGCGCGCTACCCAGTTCCTGAGCCAGACACTGAATAAGAACTTCCTGATGACACGGCAACTGGAGATTTCCAACAAGGAAGCGGAACGGCTTGCGCGTATTGATGATCTGACCGGCCTGTATAATCGCCGCGCATTTTATGAGTACGGTGCTTTACTGGCGAACAACAGCAAGCGGAACACAGATGAGTTATCGATGATCAACATGGACATTGATAACTTCAAACTCATTAATGACACATTCGGTCATGCTGCCGGCGATGATGTATTGAAACAGGTTGGACAGGTACTGCTGCAGCGTCTGAGAAAATCCGATATCTATGCGCGTATCGGCGGAGAAGAGTTCGGCATGTTGCTGCCAATGACATCGCTGGACCAGGCCACACAGCTTGCGGAGCAGTTACGCCAGGCAATTGAAAAAATGTCTTTTGTGACTGGTGACGAAAACTTCACTATTACCGCCAGTTTTGGCGTAGCTACAGGTTCTTACGACGTTGATGTGCTGGTCAGACGTTCTGACCAGGTTATGTACACCTCCAAGGAATCAGGGCGTAACATGGTCAACGTTTATCAGGAAGACGCTACCGCGTTATAATCGAACATCAGAATCTCCCATATCATTACGGAGGCGATGATGTTTTCATATAAAGCACACGCTATTAAGCTGTTCTTCGCAATTCCTGTTCTTCTACTGTTAACTGCCTGCGCCGCCGGAGACGCTCAGTTTTCGCAAGAAACCCCGGCTGGTTTCTGGTTCGGCCTGTGGCATGGTGTTATTTCAGTTATCAGTCTGATCATCCATATCTTTAATGAGAATGTTGTTGTTTATGAAGTTAACAATACCGGCGGCTGGTACGACTTTGGATTCCTTCTCGGCATTATTTGCATTTGGGGAGGCAGCTCTCATGCCAGTTGCAAATCAGCTGAAGCCAAAAAGCGTGATCAGGAATGGGAAGAAATCGGCGAGAAAGTCGAAATAAAAGTCATGCGTAAATTAAAAGACTGGGCCGAGGACGAAGAAGACACAATTTCTGACAAGGAATGGAAAGAGATCGGGGAAAAAGTCGAAAAGAAATTAAAACGAAAAATCAGGGAGTGGGCAGAGAAAGATTAAATATGGATCGAAATTTAATGCGATAATCTGTCACCTTTAATTTCAATCTTTATTAGGGAGCATATGTATGAAGAAAACACTTCTATCCTTGATCATCTGCCTGTCAGTTTCACCTGCGCTGTACGCAGTTGATTATCAAAAACTGTCTGACTCCGTCGACAAACAGAAAGCGGCTGAATCCGTCGACCAGGAAAAACTCACCGATTCCGTAAGCTCAGAAGGTGTTGATTACCAACAGGCTTATGATTCTGTAGACAAACAGAAAGCAGCTGAGTCTGTAGATACCGAGAAGGCACGCGAAGCGTTAGGTTATTAATCGTTAATTAATGAATGCGCAGAGTAAGGCTTTCTTTACTCCCTGCAATATTGTCAGTACCAGTAAGACCCACAGCTTTATCAGGCCAAAATGGCATAAAACCCGCCATGCTCACACCTGCAACCTTTTAAAATCCTTTCGTAAAAACAGGGTATTAACTTTTTTTTGATCTATCGCATGAAATTGTATGCGATCAGTCAGTATGCTTTTCGAAAACAGATAACAGGTAAATGCTATGTCTGATCGAGGGGGATGGATCAAGCGGCTTTGGCAGCGTATCAGTGCGCTGAATGCGTTTGTATTGCTCACAATCGGCCTTGTTGCCGGTATCATTTTTTGGGGCGGTTTTAACACCGTACTGGAAATGACCAACACCATGGAGTTTTGCCTCTCCTGTCACGAGATGCGCAACAATCCATACAAAGAATACAAGGATACCATTCATTACAAGAATCCCTCAGGCGTACAGGTCACCTGTGCAGACTGCCATGTTCCCCGGCCCTGGGGCCACAAGGTTGTGCGTAAAATCAAGGCAACCCGCGAACTCTGGTACAAGGCTACCGGCAAGATCGATACCGACGAAAAATTCAATGCGCATCGCTGGGAACTTGCTAATCGTGTCTGGGATTCGATGAAATCTACTGACTCGCGTGAATGTCGTAACTGCCACAGCTTCGAAAGCATGGACCTGAGCGAACAGGATCGAAGCGCGCGCAAGAAACACAGTCGCGCCGTTGACCAGGGCAAGACCTGCATCGACTGTCACAAGGGTATCGCACATGAAGAGCCGGATGAACCCGAAGAAACTGCAGAAGCAGAGTAATGAATAATCGCGTATCACAACCAGGTGAATTATGAAAAGTCTTATGTCTATCAGGTCATCATTGCTGTTTACGCTTTTAACGATTTCCTTCTCATGCTTTGCTGCTGATGAGGCAGAACTAAACAGAGAATTGCGCAATGCAGCCAGCATCGATGATGATGAGACATTGGTAGTTTTGCTGGATGCAGGTGCGGACGTGGATGCCGCCAACCAGTTCGGCAAAACCGCACTGATGAACGCAGTAGAAAACGGCAATATCCTCACTACCTCTATCCTGTTGTCCCGCGGTGCTGATGTTAACAAGGAGACCATCGTCGGCCTGACAGCGCTGACCTTTGCTGCAGAGAACGGACAGGTGGAACTGACCGCTCTGCTGCTGGAACGTGGTGCCAACCTGGAAACACGTACACGTTCTGGCCTGAATGCGTTGTTACTGGCAGCGCAATACAACCAGGTTGAAATGGTTGACCAGTTGCTATTCAAGGGTGCAGACCCTAATGCGACAGATAAGGACGGTCGTACAGCATTAATGATTGCTGCTTATCGTGGCCATATCGGGCCCGTTGAGCTGCTCATACACAGCGGCGCCAGTATCCGGCGGGTCGACAGCAAGGGTAAAACAGCCCTGATCCATGCCGCTGATAGTGGCAACAATCCCGATGTCGTGGATATGCTGATTACACAGGGTGCGCAGATCAATGAGCCATCACCCGATGGCGCCACACCATTGATCTGGGCCGCACACAGTGGAAATCCGGAAATGGTCAGGACGCTGTTGAAACATGATGCTGACGTAAATCGTCAGGATGACAATGGCGCGAGCGCATTGATGGAAGCTGTTCAGGCCAACTCCGAGGACTCGGTTTCGATTTTGCTAGAAGCAGGTGCAGATAAGACACTCAAAAACAGCGATGGCAAAACAGCACTTGATCTCGCGATTAAAGAAGACAACAAGGAAATTCAGTCCTTACTCAGTCAATAACCGATCGACACTCAGCATTACTATTCACGTATGGGATCTGGACGCCAGCTACGTGTGTAATTGGGGAAGTCCGGATTCTGCCAGTCCGGTTCTGCGAGCTTGTCTTCAGGTGGCATCAGGCTGGCCGTATAAGACAGCACAGCAAGTTCATCTTTCAAGGTATAACCCTGAATTTGCTCTACCATCTCCTTGTTTGCATTCCGTCGACGTCCATCGCGTATCCACTTGTACTGCCGCTCCAGATAGCGGTAATGCTGTCCATGGATGACAGGTACATGCTTCTTTACATCACCTTCCCCATTCTCGCCATGGCAGTCTACGCAATCGCGCATGTAGATTTCTTTTCCAAGTGGCAGGTAGCGTCGATTTCCCTGCCCATTGAATGCTGTCATTGGTAGCGTCGCGATATAGCCAGCAACATCAGCAATTTCCTGTGCACCGCCCAGCGCTCTTTGCGAGCTGAATGCGCGCATAATCGGATTGTCACGGTTACCGGCACGGATATCAGCGAGTTGCTTGATGGTAACACCCGGTAACTGCCCCGCGATCTGAGGATAGGCGCCATTATCATCACCCCAGCCCTCGGGGCCATGACAGGTCACGCACATCTTGTAGAGCTTGCGGCCGTTATCAATAT
>JARFRD010000011.1 GCA_029287435.1 Gammaproteobacteria bacterium | reverse complement strand
AGAAAGACAACAATGGCGATACCCATACAACCAGTATCCTTGGTGTTGCTTTTGTACCACTCATTGGAAGTACCGCAAATACTGACAGCGCTTCTAAACCTGAAAATACCCAATAACAAAGCTCTTCTTAATTGATCAGATCCAATTGATCTAACAAGTTATCCGGCTCTGCCTGCTGTCTTTGCAGAGAACCATGCTCAGTTTTTGTCGACCCGTTCCAGTTCTTTTTCCAGTTGCTGGGCGACAGCCTTTGGTGAACCTGTATATTTACCGACAAGATCATAGGCCGTAGGCACAACAAACAGTGTGAACAAGGTGCTGGCAATAACGCCGAACATGATCACCACACCAATCACAAAGCGGGTTTCAGTACCGGCACCGGTTGAGATCAGTAAGGGTATTGAACCCGCAGCAGTGGTGATCCCCGTCATGATAATGGGGCGGAAACGTGTATCCGCAGCTTCGATCAATGCTTCATGAAACTCGCGCCCCTGATCGCGCAACTGATTGGCAAATTCAACGATCAGAATGCCGTTTTTGGCCGACAGCCCGACCAGCATGATCAGACCGATTTGACTGTAAAGATTAAGTGACTGGTCGGTCAGATATAAACCGAGCAATGCCCCCGTCATCGCCAAAGGCACGGTTAACATGATAATAAAAGGATGTATCCAGCTTTCGAATTGTGCCGCCAGAACCAGGAACACAACCATGACGCCAAGGGCGAAAATAAATAACAATGTTTCACCGGCGAACTTGTAGTCACGTGACTGCCCCTTGTAGTCGATGATGACCTGCCCCGGCAGGTGTTCCTCAACCAGGTCTTCGAGATAAGTCAATGCTTCTCCAAGCGAGTAGTCCGGTTCAAGATTGGCTTCCAGAGTAATTGAACGAACGCGGTTATAACGGTTAAGCGAAATCGAGTCAGCGAATTCCACCAGCTGGACCAGGTTGGACAATGGTATCAATTCACCGCTGCGTTCCGAGCGCACATAGATGTTCTGTATATCGGTCGGTGTACGCTGTGCCTCGCGTTCACCTTCAAGCACGATGTAATACTCCTGACCTTCGTCGATGTAAGTGGTTACCCGGCGCGAGCCAAGCATGGTTTCCAGGGTGCGGCCAATATTGCTGACAGTGACACCGAGGTCTGCGGCACGATCATAATCAATCACCACCTGCATCTGCGGTTTGGTTTCCTTGTAGTCCCAGTCGATTCCACGCAGGCCCGGGTTGTCCTCATTGATTTTTGCCAGCAGGATGTCACGCCATTGCGCCAGCTCTTCATAGGTGCCACCACCGATAACAAACTGCACCGGTTTCTGAATACGTGCACCAAAGCCCTGGCGCATCACCGGGAATGCACGCACACCGGGCAGGTCTCCCAGTTTTGCCCTGACATCATTCATGATCTCCCAGGCAGAGCGGCGCTGGCCCCAGTCGTTTAGCACCATGATAATGATGCCGTTATTAAAAATCGCAACGCTACCAAAACTGCGTGGCGCTCTGACCAGCAAACGGGTCACTTCACCCGATTCAACCAGCGGCATCAAGCGTCGCTCTGCTTCGTTCATATACTCTTTTATATATTCGTAGGATGCACCTTCGGGCCCGTTAACCAGCACAAAGAAAGCGCCGCGGTCTTCTTTAGGCGTGTATTCATCAGGTATATGCGTTAAAAACCAGGATGAGGCGGAACCTACACCGATAAAGACCAGTCCCATAATCCACTTGTGTTTCAGCGAGGTGGCGAGCATCGCATGATAGCCGCGTTGCAGTCGTTTAAAACCGGCATCGACCAGTTGTGTTGCAATATTTTCTTTTTCAGCAGGATGCAGCACCTTGGATGCCAGCATCGGTGATAAAGTCAGTGCAACGAAGCTGGAAAACGCAACAGCCGCCGCCATGGTGATCGCAAACTCGGAGAACAGACGACCAACATCACCTTGCAGGAATGCAATTGGCAGAAAAACCGATACCAGTACGACCGTAGTCGCGACGACCGCAAAACCAACCTGGCGTGTACCACGAAAGGCGGCGACCAGTCGGGTCTCACCGTATTTATCCATACGTCGGTGAATATTCTCCAGTACCACGATGGCATCATCCACCACCAGTCCAATCGCCAGTACCAGCGCCAGCAGCGTCAACATGTTGACCGAGTAATCCAGCGCCAGCAATACCAGTGATGTCGCAATCAGTGAAATGGGCACGGTCACGGCTGGTACCAGTGTCGCGCGCACACTACCGAGGAACAGATAAATAACCAGTATCACCAGGCAGATAGCAATACCGAGTGTTTTATAGACTTCCCTGATCGCGCCCTCGATAAAAACCGAGGTATCATAACTTTGCTCAATCGACATACCTTCAGGCAGCGTCGGATTGAGGCGTTCCATTTCCGCCTTGGCGGCACGCGCAACCAGCAGGGTGTTGGCCGTGGATTGCTTGATAATGCCAATGCCTACCATGGGAACACGGTTGCCGCGGAAAAACAGACGGTCTTCTTCAGCGGTACGTTCCACCCGGGCAACATCGCCCAATCTTGTCAGGTGACCGTCACTGCCCTTGGCAATAACCAGCCGGGTAAAGTCATCCGCCGTACGAAACTGGCGCTTGATGCGCACAGTAAACTGTCGCTCTATCGAGTCGATACTGCCAGCAGGCAATTCCACATTTTCGCTGCGTAGCGCGTTTTCCACATCAGCTACAGTTAAATCGCGAGCAGCCAGCTTGTTGCGATCAAGCCAGATACGCATGGCATAGGACTGTTGACCACCGATGCGTACACGGGCAACGCCATCGAGTACCGAGAAACGATCGACCAGGTAACGTTCGGCATAATCAGTTAGTGCAGGTACAGTGAGACGATCACTGGCAAGGTTAAGCCACATGATGACATCATCATCACTACTTGCTTTCTGGATATCAGGGGGCTCGGCTTCTTCGGGCAAATCATCGAGCACGCCCGAGACGCGATCGCGAATATCGTTGGCCGCAGCATCGACATCACGGTCGACATCGAATTCAACGGAGATTTTCGAGCGTCCGTCTTCACTGCTGGATTCGATAAAGCGTATACCTTCTACACCGGCAATACGATCTTCAATGATGCGCGTGACACGACTCTCGACGACATCGGCTGATGCACCACGATAAAAGGTATCAATTGAAACAACCGGTGGGTCGATATTGGGAAATTCGCGCAGTGGCAGGCGGTCAAAGGCGAGCAGGCCAAACGCAATTAATAACAGGGATAAGACGGCAGCCAGTACCGGGCGCTTAACCGACAGGTCAGACAGGATCACGCTTATTGTCCTTTATTCTTCTGGCCTTTTATGATGGTCGCAATATCAATGCTACCATCATCAACAGCCATCACGTCGAGAACGTCACCGGGGCGTATCTTGCTGTTGCCATGTGTCACAACATGCTCATCGACACTCAAGCCACTCAGTATTTCAACCTGCCCGGGCATACGGATGCCAATTTGTACGGGCCTTTTCTCGACGGTGTCCCCACCCTCCTTGTTGACACGCACCATCACATACTGACGGTCTGCCAATGGCAGTAAGGCAGCTTCAGGTATCACGATTGCCTGGCGTGTATTACGCAGTAAATCGATCTGCATCAGGATGCCGGGAATGATACTGCCCTCGGGATTAGCCAATATAGCCCGTACCTGAACCGAACGCGTCACCGCATCCACCCGGCTATCTACGCTTTTAACCTCACCCGAGAATGCCTTGTTACCAAGCGCACTTGCGCGTGCCCTGATTTTAAGGCCGGGCTTGAGTTCGCTCAGAAACATTGCCGGCACCGAGAAATCGAGTTTGATCTGACTTGTATCATCCAGTGTTGCTATCAGGTCACCGGTTTCAACCAGGGCACCAACACTGATGTCACGCAGGCCAACCACACCGTCAAATGGCGCACGAATCACACGGTCACTGATCCTGGCTTTGATGGCAGTAATGCTGGCTTCCGCCTGTTCCAGTTCCAGGCGAGTGCGATCGATTACATCCTCAGCTGCGAGCTGGCGTTCTTCCAGTTGCAGTAAGCGATCAAGCGCCAGTTTTCGTTCGCCTCGCACCGCTTCTGCCTGCCTGAGATTGGCCTGCTCCTCGGCGTTGTTCAGTACTACCAGTATTTCACCGGCCTTGACGCGTTGACCGTCCTCGAAGTGAATTTCCTTGATCTTTTCCGCAACATTGGAAGTAATGTTGACAGATTCATTGGCGCGGGCCGTTCCCAGTGCCTCGACACGATCAGAAATTTCCTTGAGCACGACTGGTGCCACAATCACGTGTTTGGGTTTGCCAGCAGGCGCAGCTGCATAGGATGACACATTGACGCCGCCAAGCATCACCAGCATCAACAGGCAGCCGCGCAGCATACATGCGCTAAAAGGATTTAAGCGTTGAAACATAAACATCAGTCACCCGGTTGTTAGCATTATCGAAACTAAACTGAATCCTACTCCTTGTTATTGACCTGAACCACACCTGGTTAGTCACAGAAAAAATTGTCACAGGTCTGGTTTGCATCATGCCATTACTGCTTATCATAAATAGACATGTACTCGTAAGGTCTTTTGTTCATTTAATCGAAACGATTGCTTACCATAACTTCATCCAGCTCCAGCTGCCCCGGTTTTGGCCATGGATCCTTGGTACCTTTGCCAATCGCGATCATAAAAGCAATGGAGTGGTCGTCAGTTAAATTGATGATCCTGGCAACCGCGTCAAAATCAAAGCCGTCCATTGGACAGGTCTGGTAGCCCAGCTCCTGCGCCATTAACATGATTGCCTGACCAACCAGCCCACAGGAGCGCATGCCCTCATCGCGTTCGACCTGGGGCTTGTCACGATAATAAGCATCGATGGCAGGAACCAGATAATCCTGGACTTCCTGTGGTGCGTTACGCCAGTAACGTTGTGGATTACGCTCCCATGCCTTGTTATCGAAGCACAGCACCAGCAACTCGGACGCATCAGTAACTTGTGCCTGGTCCCATGCTGCTGCGCGAATTGCCTTGCGTTGCTCCGGGTCGGTTACGCGCACAAAACGCCAGTTCTGAATGTTGAAAGCGGTGGGTGAGAGTATGGCGTGATCCATCAGGTTTCGAAAAGTCTCTTCCGGCATTTGATGATCAGGGTCATACCATTTAACTGCGCGCCGCGCGCGTATTGCTTCGTTTACTTTCACACTATTTACCTCATGGTGGTCATGATTAATTAAAGCCTGACAGGAAGATTGATCCACTGCCATCTCACATACATATCATTCGAATTCATCCGGTTTACACGTTGTTATATCCGGACCAAAAAAACATTTTGATTTGACATAAGCGAGCTACAGTCAGTTAAGGCATATCAAACACAAGTGCTTGACAATTTTCGATACCAAGGAACTCAAGCTCAGATGTTTCTGTGTCCGTTGCACCATCACCTTCGCTCAACTG
>JARFRD010000004.1 GCA_029287435.1 Gammaproteobacteria bacterium | reverse complement strand
CCGGTAATTACACTCTGTTTAATTTACTCGGTCTTCTGGATCAACACAGCTCGGGCACCTATCACCTTAATGGTCAGGTTGTGACTTCATTGAGTGACTTCGAACATGCCTATGTGCGTAACCGTGAAATCGGTTTCGTAGTCCAGATGTTCCATCTGGTGCCAAGACTGACAGCGGCCGAAAATGTTGAGCTGCCATTAATACTCGCGGGCATTGCGCCGGAAGAAAGAAAACACCGTGTAGAAAAAGCGCTCGCGGATCTCAGTATGTCTGATCGCAGTCATCACAAACCCGATCAACTCTCGGGTGGTCAACGCCAGCGCGTGGCGATTGCGCGTGCCACAGTAACCGAGCCAAATGTACTACTTGCAGATGAACCAACCGGTAACCTCGATCACCAGTCCGGCAAGGATGTGATTCGGATTCTGGAGCAGCTGAATGAGCGGGGCATTACCCTGATTATGGTGACACACGACCCCGAGATGGGAGAACGTGCGCGACGCCAGTTGCACATGTTGGACGGTCGCTTGCAGTCTGATAACAGCACGGATCAGAGGCAGGTGTAAGCACCATGGCATTGCACACCCCTGATATTGCCTGGTTTTCATGGGGGGCATTGCGTGGCTATCCGACGCGAACCGTGCTGATGTTGACTGCAATGGCGATTGGGGTTTCCGCCGTTGTCGTGCTGACCTCGCTGGGCGAGGGCGCGCGCCTCTATGTCATGGATCGTTTTGCCTCACTCGGTACCAACCTGATTATTGTGTTTCCGGGGCGCTCTGAAACCGCGGGTATTAATCCGACCACGATGATGGGTGAAACACCGCGCGATTTGACGCTGGCCGATGCGCAGTCGTTGACACGCAGTTACAAGGTCAGACGCATCGCGCCGATTAATGTCGGTGCTGGCGATATCAGTCACCGCGGTCGCTCGCGTGAGGTTGTAGTGATTGGCACCAGCCATGACATGCTGGCTATCCGCCACTGGGAGATGGCGCAGGGTAAGTTCCTGCCAAAACTGGATCTCGACCAGGCTTCTCCAGTTGCGGTGATCGGTAGCCTGATTCGAGACGAACTGTTCGGTGCCGAGCGCGCACTGGGGCAATGGATACGTATCGGCGACCGGCGCTTTCGCGTTATTGGCATCATGGGCTCGGAAGGCCGATCGATCGGTGTCGATGTGCAGGAGACGGTGATGATCCCGGTCGCCTCGGCGCAGCAGATATTCAATACCACGTCAGTGTTTCGCATCCTGGTAGAGGCAAAAACGCGCGAGGCGATCGAGCCGGTGAAACAGTTCATCATTGATACCATGCAGGAACGCCACCAGGGCAAGCGTGATGTCACGGTCATTACCCAGGACGCTGTACTCGAAACTTTCGATCGCATTCTCGGCGCGCTGACTTATGCGGTGGGCGGCATCGCGGCTATCAGTCTTGCGGTGGCGGGTATCCTGATCATGAACGTCATGCTGGTTGCGGTGTCGCAACGCACAGCGGAAATCGGCTTGCTCAAGGCGCTGGGCGCTGCGCCGCGGCAGATTATCACGCTGTTCCTGGCCGAGGCTTTTTTGCTATCGGTGCTCGGCGCTGTCATTGGCTTTTTGCTCGGGCAGCTGGGCAGCTTTGCAGTACGCTATGCTTTCCCTGAATTTCCGGCATATGCGCCATCCTGGGCCGTCATTATCGCATTGCTGGTTGCCGTGATTACCGGATTACTGTTCAGCCTGATGCCGGCAAAACGTGCGGCCCGCCTCGATCCCGTGTTGGCATTGTCGAGGCGCTAGATGAGGACGCGTGACTTTCTCAAGCTGACCGGCACTTCCCTTGTGGCTAACCGTACCCGCAGCTTCCTGACCGCGCTGGGTATTGCAGTTGGTATTGCAGCCGTTGTGCTGCTGACCTCGATCGGAGAAGGTGTGCACAAGTTTGTGCTGGCCGAGTTCACCCAGTTCGGTACTACCCTGGTGCAGATCAATCCAGGCAAGACGACGACCTCCGGAACGAGCATGGGCATGTTCGGTACCGAACGACCACTCACGATCCAGGATGCTGAAGCGCTGAAACGCCTGCCGTATGCACGTGCCGTGGTACCGATCGTGCAGGGCAACGCCGAGGTTGAAGCAGACAATCGACGCCGCCGCACGACAGTATACGGCGCGGGTTCGCAATGGCCTGAAGCCTTCAGTATGTATGTGAAGTCGGGGCGTTTCCTGCCGGATGATGACCCTATGGCGCCGCGTGCCTATGCGGTGCTGGGTAGCAAGTTGCGCCAGGAACTGTTTGGCGACAAGAATCCCCTGGGTCAGCGCATTACTGTTGGCGGCAGTCGCTTTCGCGTCATTGGCGTGATGGAATCCAAAGGTACGGTGCTGGGATTCGATCTGGATGATACAGTTTATATCCCGGCTGCGCGCGCGTTGAGCCTGTTCAACAATGAAACACTTGTCGAAATCGATGTGTTGTACGATGAGGACACGCCCGTTGATAAAGTGGTTGAAGGCATACGCACCACGCTCGAAGCCCGTCATGGGCGTGATGATGTGACTATCACTACGCAGCAGCAGATGCTGGATGTGCTGGGCCAGGTACTTGATGTGCTCACCTTTGCTGTTGGTGCGATAGGTGGCATATCGCTGCTGGTCGGCGCAATCGGTATCGTCACCATCATGACCATAGCGATCAACGAGCGCACGAATGAAATCGGCCTGTTACGTGCGCTGGGTGCGAAACGGTCGCAGGTGCTCAGTCTGTTTCTGGGTGAGGCTATTGTTCTTGCCGCGGTCGGTGGTGTCAGCGGGCTCATTCTGGGTATGGGGATCGCACAGCTACTACATATGGCATTGCCCGCGTTGCCGGTGCACACACCGTTACTTTACGTGGTGCTGGCCGAGCTCATCGCTGTCGTTATTGGTCTCGCTTCCGGTGTCATGCCGGCGCGTCGAGCTGCACGCCTTGATCCGGTTGAAGCGCTGCGTTCTGAATAACCACGGCCTCAAACCTCGCTTGTCTATACCTGTTTGGATACCTGTATACATATTGGCCGCACGATCGCGCATTTTTCGGCGCATTTTTGGCTGCATTTTTGGTATTATTCGCCCCCACAGTTTGCGAGAGTGGCGGAATTGGTAGACGCGCTGGTTTTAGGTACCAGTGTCTTTGACGTGAGAGTTCGAGTCTCTCCTCTCGCACCATATCAATAAAATCAAAGACTTCCGAGGTTATTATGCAGGTCTCAGTAGAAGCGGGCGAGGGTCTCGAACGCAAGCTGAAAATTCAGATTCCTTCCGATACTGTTGAAGGTCAGGTCGAAAGCCGCCTTAAATCGATGGTATCGCGTGTAAAGATTGACGGTTTCCGTCCAGGCAAGGTGCCTTTCAAAATCGTCAAGCAGCACTACGGTGCCCAGGTATTCCAGGAAGTTGCAGGAGAGTTGATGCAGAACTCTTTCCGTGATGCGCTGACCCAGGAGAATTTGAATCCTGCCGGTGATCCAACGTTTGACACTGACGGCATCAAGCAAGGGCAGCCGCTGGAATTTACCGCAACTTTTGAAATTTATCCTGAAATCGAACTGGCACCGGTTGCCGGTATGAAGCTCGACAGCATTAAAGCTGAAGTCACCGATGCGGATGTCGACAACATGATCGAGACACTGCGCAAGCAGCGCTCTGAATGGAACTCCGTTGACCGTGCAGCAGCCGAAGGTGACCGTGTCACCATTAACTTCATTGGTCGTGTCGATGGTGAGGCTTTCGAAGGCGGTACGGCTGATGGCGTACCCATCGTATTGGGTTCTGGCAGTATGATCCCGGGATTTGAGGAAAACCTGACAGGCACCAGGGCTGACGACGAAACCACATTCAAGGTTAATTTCCCTGAAGACTACAAGGCGGAGAACCTCGCAGGCAAAGAAGCCGAGTTTGAAGTCACTGTAAAAGCCGTGGACGAGTCAAAACTACCGGAAGTTGATGAAGATTTTGCCAGGGCATATGGTATCGAAGACGGCGATACCGAAAAGCTGCGTGAAGAGATACGTGGCAACATGACGCGCGAACTGGATAACCGGGTCCGAGCCGAGATCAAGAATAGTGTGATGGACAAGCTGGTCGAGAATAATCCGCTTGATGTTCCCGCAGCCATCGTGAAGCAGGAAGCCGAAAACCTGAGACAACAGACAGCAGCGCAGATGCCAGGTTCAGAGCAGCCCGTCGAAGCTTACATGGATGACGCAACACGCCGAGTGAAGCTGGGTTTGCTCCTTGCCGAAGTGGTCAAGCTCGCTGAGCTCAAGCCCGATGCCGACAAGGTACGCGAACGTGTTGAAACAATGTCGAAAGATTATGAAGACCCGGACGAATTTGTCCGCTATTATCAGAGTAACCCGCAACTATTGCGTGGCATCGAAACGCTGGTAATGGAAGACATGGTGGTTGACTGGATTATTGATCAGGCCGAAGTGTCTGAAACCGAGCGCTCATTCGATGATCTTATGAATGCAGGCTTTTAATTTTTAATATAGCCCGCATATTTGATATTGATACAACTTGCAGGTGATTAAAAAAATGCAGCATAAAGACCACTCAGACGGCGCTCTGAACACACAATCTCTGAACCTTATCCCGATGGTCGTCGAACAGACGTCACGCGGTGAGCGTTCATACGACATTTATTCACGACTGCTCAAGGAGCGCGTTGTGTTTGTCGTTGGTCCTATCGATGACCACATGGCCAATGTCGTGGTCGCCCAGTTGCTCTACCTGGAATCAGAAAATCCTGACAAGGACATCTCGCTTTACATCAATTCACCAGGCGGTGCGGTGACAGCTGGCCTGGCGATTTACGATACCATGCAGTTCATCAAGCCCGATATCAGCACACTCTGTGTTGGCCAGGCGGCGAGCATGGGTGCCGTGCTGCTCGCCGGTGGCACCAAGGACAAGCGTTACTGCCTGCCACATTCCCGCGTAATGATTCACCAGCCGCTCGGTGGTTTCCAGGGGCAGGCAACGGATATCGACATTCATGCACGCGAGATCCTGAAAATCCGTGATCAGCTCAACACACTGTTATCCGAGCACACCGGGCAGCCGATCGAAAAAATCGGTGAGGACACCGAACGCGATAATTTCATGAGCGGCGATGAAGCAGCTGCCTATGGATTGATCGACCAGGTACTGAACCAACGCGGTTAATCAACACAAAAAGTGCGTAAAAACGGTGTTTTTCACTGTTTTTACGCCATTTAGCCCCAAAAACTCTACGTCTTTCAAAAAAATCGCTAAAAAACGGTGATGAAATTTTTGAATTACGCTATTGTCTATATAACCTGCGTATAAAGCCTTGCATAAACCACTCTAAATTGGCATTGTAAGGCTGTATTCATAACAAAGGGGTACATATGAGCGACGACAACAACCATTCCAGTAACGATTCCGAAAAACTGCTTTATTGCTCTTTCTGCGGAAAAAGTCAGCATGAAGTCAAAAAGCTGATTGCAGGTCCTTCGGTTTATGTTTGTGATGAATGCGTCGAACTCTGCAATGACATCATTCGCGAGGAGATGGAAGAGGAATCCACTACTGCGATCAAGAAATTACCTACGCCACAGGAAATCAACGCCATTCTCAATGACTACGTGATTGGTCAGGAACGTGCGAAAAAAGTCCTCTCTGTGGCTGTATACAATCACTACAAACGTCTTGAAGTTAAGCATAAGAAAGACGATATCGAATTATCCAAGAGTAACATCCTGCTGATCGGCCCGACCGGTTCAGGTAAAACCTTGCTTGCTGAAACACTGGCGCGTTTGCTCAATGTGCCCTTCACCATCGCTGATGCAACAACACTGACTGAAGCCGGTTACGTGGGTGAAGATGTGGAAAACATCATTCAGAAACTGCTGCAGAAATGCGACTATGATGTTGAAAAAGCGCAGACAGGTATTGTTTATATCGATGAAATCGACAAGATTTCACGTAAGTCAGACAATCCTTCCATCACCCGTGATGTTTCCGGTGAAGGTGTGCAGCAGGCATTACTGAAGTTGATCGAAGGTACCATCGCTTCTGTACCGCCACAGGGTGGTCGCAAACATCCGCAGCAGGAATTCCTGCAGGTCGATACAGCAAAGATTCTGTTCATTTGCGGCGGTGCATTTGCCGGACTCGACAAGGTTGTTCGTGACCGTTCCGAGAAGAGTGGTATTGGCTTCGGTGCCAAGGTGCACAGCAAAGAAGACGAAATCAGCGCAGCTGAGGTGCTTGAAGACCTGGAAGCCGATGATTTGATTCAATATGGTTTGATTCCAGAGTTTGTCGGCCGCCTACCTGTCGTAGCCACGCTTGAAGAGCTTGACGAGGAAGCTCTTATTACCATTCTGAAAGAACCAAAGAATGCATTGGCCAAGCAATACTCCAAGATGATCGAGATGGAAGGTTGCGAACTCGAATTACGCGATGACGCCCTGCGTGCCATTGCGAAAAAAGCCATGAAGAGAAAAACCGGTGCACGCGGGCTACGCACCATTCTTGAAAACGTATTACTCGACACCATGTACGATCTGCCTTCACAGGAAGATGTGCTCAAAGTGGTCATCGATGAATCCGTTATTGAAGGGGATAATAAGCCTTTCCTTGTTTACGAAGGCGGTGATGGCCTTCAGGCGTCACAGGAATAAGCACAGATATCTTGTAGATTGATGTGCGCCCTGGCGCCATGTTCAAAGTGTTTAAGCCTTTGAAAGTATTTGGAAAAAGGCTTTCTACTTAGTCTTCTTC
>JARFRD010000124.1 GCA_029287435.1 Gammaproteobacteria bacterium | reverse complement strand
GAATATAACAGCTCTTTGGGCCATTCTTTACCGTCAGCAGTTTCCTTGTTTGGATCCTCGCTATTGGCCGCATCAATAAGCTCGATGGCTTTTTCAAAGTCAGACATTACAAACTCCCGGGTAATTAGTTGCTGTTATTCTAGCGAAATATTTAACGAGCAATAAAGCTAATTTCAGTAATGAAATAGCGGGCCAGCTGAATCAGGCCAGCTGGTCGTCTGCAATGCGGTAGCGCGGATCTTCCATCACATTGACTTCAACCAGGTCACCGGCTTTCTTGAGCAACGTACGGCACTCTTCACTCAAGTGGCGCAGATGCAGGGTTTTGCCTGCCTTGATGTACCTTTCAGCCAGGGTGTCAATTGCTTCAATTGCAGAGTGATCGGCTACGCGTGAATTCTGGAATTCAATAATCACATCATCCGGATCGTCTTCGGGATTAAACAGGTCGAGAAAGTTTTTCACCGAACCAAAAAACAGCGGACCATTCAGTTCATGCACACGTGATCCCTGTGCATCATCATACGTCTTGATGTTGATATGCTTGGCATGTTCCCAGGCAAATACCAGTGCAGAAACGATCACACCAACGACCACGGCGATGGCCAGATCGGTGAATACAGTCACGGCTGAAACCAGGATCAGGGTGAAGGCATCGGTGGCCGGTATCTTGCCCATTATGCGCAGGCTGGACCATTCAAAAGTTGCGAGTACGACAATAAACATCACACCAACCAGTGCCGCCATCGGAATACGCTCAATCAGTGGTGATGCAAACAGAATGAAGGCAAGCAGGAACAGCGCCGCAGCAACGCCGGACAGACGCTGGCGGCCGCCCGAATTCACATTAATCATGCTCTGTCCGATCATGGCGCAACCGCCCATGCCACCAAACAGACCGGTTACCGTATTGGCAATGCCCTGTCCCATGCACTCACGGTTGCCACGACCACGTGTCCCGGTGACTTCATCGATCAGGCTCAGTGTCAGCAGCGACTCGATCAGGCCTACCGCAGCCAGGATGAAAGAATAAGGCAGGATGATCATCAGGGTGTCCAGGTTAAACGGCACCGCGGGAATGCTGAAACTCGGCAGACCTCCCTTGATACTGGCCAGATCACCCACTGTGGTGGTTTCAAGGTCCAGAACCAGTACCAGCAGGCTGACAGTTATGATGGCAGCCAGTGATGACGGAAAAGCGCCGGTCAGTTTCGGCAGGTAGTGAATGATGGCCATGGTCAGGATAATCAGGCCAGCGAATAACACCAGTGGCTCACCACTCATCCACGCCTGTATGCCATCGGCATTTGTTACCTGGAAATGCTGTAGCTGGGCCAGGAAGATAACGATCGCGAGACCGTTAACGAATCCAAGCATCACCGGATACGGCACGATACGGATAAATTTGCCGAGCCTGAGCAAACCGGCACCGATCTGAATCAGACCGGTCAGCACCACAGCTGCAAACAGGTATTCCACACCGTGCTCAGCTACCAGCGCGACCATGACCACCGCCATGGCACCGGTTGCACCGGAAATCATACCCGGGCGCCCGCCAAAGGTCGCTGCCAGCAGACCCACCATGAAAGCGGCATACAGCCCGACCAGGGGGTCGACGCCGGCCACAAATGCGAATGCAACGGCTTCAGGCACCAGGGCCAGTGCAACTGTCAGTCCCGAGAGGATTTCATTTTTAAAACAGACGCGACTGGCGCAGCCAAGCTTGAACATGGATAACCTGCTGAAATAAGTAAAAAAAAGACCGCGAAGTATATCAGGTTTTGCTTATATTAGGAATTAATGAAATTAGTTCAGCAATTATTGACGTGTTCAGCTACAATACATGCACATTCTTTCTGTGCACTTCGGTCTGCACACGTTTTTAAGCCGTAATCCCTCCAGATTCACTTCGAAACAATCCACACGTTTTTGCCTGGACCGACTCATCTACTGTATACAGTACTGAGTGGGCTGATCACGACGCAACGTTCAGGAGAACGCTTACATGTCATTTGAATCACTCGGCCTCAGGGCTGAATTACACCGTGCTGTCTCAGAAAAAGGCTATAGCACCCCTACACCCATACAAACCCAGGCTATACCTGTTGTACTGGAAGGCCGCGATATTATGGGTGGCGCACAAACCGGTACCGGTAAGACAGCAGGATTTACCCTGCCGTTGTTACAACGACTTATGTCGCCGTATAAAGCAAAAAACAGCCACCGGGCTATTCGTGCACTGGTGCTTGCGCCTACCCGCGAACTGGCGGCGCAGGTACAGGAAAGCGTTAACACCTATGGCAAATACCTGCCATTGAAATCCACTGTCGTCTTCGGTGGCGTAAAAATTAATCCGCAGATTCATCAGCTCAGAAAAGGTGTCGATATTCTGGTGGCCACACCAGGACGATTACTGGATCACGTTGGCCAGAGAACCGTAGATCTGTCGAAGGTCGACATCCTGGTGCTAGACGAAGCAGACCGTATGCTCGATATGGGTTTCATTCATGATATTCGCAAGGTGCTGGCATTACTACCGAAACAGAAACAGACACTGTTATTCTCCGCAACTTTTTCAAAAGAGATTAAACAACTGGCAAACGATTTGCTTGATTCACCAGTACTGATTGAGGTCGCGCGTCGCAACACGGCTGCTGAGACTGTCACCCAGGTAGTGCACCCGGTCGACAAGAGTCGTAAGCGTGAACTGCTTTCCTACCTGGTTGGTTCGAACAACTGGCAACAGGTACTGGTGTTCACCCGCACCAAGCATGGGGCTGACAGGCTGTCCAAACAGCTGATAAAAGATGGTATTACAGCCGCCGCAATTCATGGCAATAAAACCCAGGGCGCGCGTACACGTTCCCTTGAGCTGTTTAAGACCAACAAGGTACGTGTACTCGTCGCAACAGATATAGCAGCGCGCGGACTGGATATTAACCAGCTGCCACACGTGGTGAACTTTGATTTACCTAACGTGGCTGAAGATTATGTGCATCGTATCGGGCGAACAGGTCGCGCCGGAAATGAAGGCGAAGCCATGTCACTGGTATGTGTTGATGAACTGGATTTGCTGAAAGATATCGAACGCTTGATTAAACGTGACATTGCCAAAGATATCATCGATGGTTTTGAGCCGGATCCTGCAATCAAGGCAGAGAAATCCGCTAAAGCCGCTCAAAAGGGTCGTGGCCGCCAGCAGCAGCGTAATAACAGCAATGCAAACCAGGGAAATTCGACGGGTAAAAAAACACAACGGAAAAAAACACCAGGTAAAAAGAAGAAACCGGGTGGAAAAAGAGCCGCGCCTGGTGGCTACGGCAATCAACAGCCTCGCCAGGGACGTTCAAACAGGCAAAAGCAGTCACGCTCACGCTAACGTTGAATTGGAACAGAATTATTGAACGTTCTTTTCAACCAGGTGATCTGAATAAGCCATATCTTCGATAAGAATATGGTGATTTAGCCAGTCTTTGAGAAACGCAAGCAGATCCGGTCCTACAGTTGGATCATCATTTTCAAAGCGCTGCTTGAATACGGCAACCTTGTCGAACAGACGATTATGTACCGCCTTGTGATCTTCCTGTTCAGGATACTGGTGCATGCCGAACAGCATTTCCTCGTACTTGAAGTGCGAGTTTGTATAATCAATCAGGAATTTCAGCACCAGCCCTACCATTCGTTTCGATGGTTCGGGCTGGGTCAGTTCCTGTTGCAACTGGTTAATGTAATCAATCAGCACCTTGTGCTGACGATCAATCGATGGAACGCGTACTGAATATTTATCGTCCCATTCGAAAAATACTGGATCAGCCATTCCTGTAATCCTCTTTATTATTATTCCTTTTCAATAGCACATACAGCAGAAATTTCATGTGACTTTATTGCTTTGAATCAACTATTTAGTACACACATGACCAATCAGTAAAAATGATAATCGTTACTGCTTGCATGGAACAACTTTTATAGCAATTGCACACTGATGGTGCGCATGCACTGAATCAGATCAGTATGTCTCACTTTTATTCAGTGTCAGCACACTTGATGGTATCGACCATTCTCTTCTATTTTCAATCACTTGTTGATCGATACAAGGACTTATAAAAATTGGCACGCATATTGTTAGGTAAATAATACAAATCTTAAATGACCAGGAGATACGTGATGAATTCCAGTTACAACTATTCAGATTTTACGGGCTTACCTATGGAATCAAGTCAGGACAGTAGAGATTGCTACGAAGCCGAATCATTACAGCTCACTGAAACAACATATACAGAAGAAACCGGCGCTACGATTGAGAGCTACCTGTTTGCTTCCGGTTATGATCGATATATTGAATAAAGATTCAGTCGCACAATACCGGTACGAATTCTAGTCTTGTTCAACTACCTTGGGAAAGTAGAAGTAGGCAATGCAAAAAGGCCTGATCGCTAGATCAGGCCTTTTTGTATATTTAACTAAATCAGATCGTCATTGCGCGCCCTTCGGCAAAGCTCAGGTGAGAATTAGTGTGGCGATCATAGCTTCATGCATTCTGACAAAAAGATTGCCGCGTCGCGCATAAACAACGATGGGCTCCTCGCAATGACAGATAGTCTGTAGGGTGGGCAATGCCCACCCTGCCAAATCAAAATAACCTCAGTGTTCTTTGTGCCTTTGTGGCAGGTGCAATCTCAGTTTATCCGGCCAATCCATCAATCACCGCATTCAAGGTCGCACTCGGGCGCATGACTTGAGAGGTTTTCACTCGGTCAGGGCGGTAATAGCCACCAAGATCAGCTGGTTTACCCTGCACTGCATTGAGCTCGTCAACAATCTTTGTTTCATTATCGCTGAGCTGTTGGGCAACCGGTGTGAATATGGCTTTCAACTCTGCATCTTCATCCTGTTCGGCGAGCGCCTGTGCCCAGTACAAGGCCAGGTAGAAATGACTGCCACGGGTATCGAGCTCACCGGCTTTACGTGAAGGTGATTTGTTATTGTTCAGGAACAGGCTATTGGCTTTATCCAGCGCAGCCGCAATCACTTGTGCTTTATCGTTACTGGTTTTACGCGCAAAATCTTCGAGTGAAACAGCCAGTGCGAGGAATTCCCCGAGTGAGTCCCAGCGTAAATGATTTTCTTGCAGTACCTGTTGAACATGTTTAGGTGCGGAGCCGCCAGCGCCGGTTTCATACAGGCCGCCACCGGCAAGTAGCGGCACAATCGAAAGCATTTTTGCACTGGTGCCGAGTTCCAGAATCGGGAACAGGTCGGTCAGGTAATCACGCAGCACGTTACCGGTGACAGAAATCGTGTTCTTGCCTGCTTTTACCCGTTCCAGTGTATAGCGAATGGCTTCAACCGGCGACTTGATAAGAATCTCGAGCCCGCTGGTATCATGATCTTTAAGATAAGTTTCTACTTTGCTGATCAGGTTGGCATCATGCGCGCGGTTTTTGTCCAGCCAGAACACGGCAGGCTGCCCCGTCTGGCTTGCTCGTGTAACAGCCAGTTTGACCCAGTCACGAATTGGCAGGTCCCTGGTCTGGCACATACGCCAGATATCACCCTCTTCAACCTTGTGCTCGAGCAGTGCATTACCTGCTTCGTCTACTACGCGTACTGTGCCGTTGCAGGGAATTTCAAATGTCTTGTCGTGTGAGCCGTATTCTTCGGCTTTCTGCGCCATCAGGCCGACATTGCTCACGTTACCCATGGTGGTAACGTCAAAGGCGCCGTTCGCTTTGCAGAAATCAATCACAGCCTGGTAGATGCCGGCATAGTTGCGGTCCGGAATCATCGCCTTGGTATCATGTAACTTGCCATCCGGCCCCCACATTTTGCCGGAAGAACGTATCGCGGCTGGCATGGAAGCATCAATAATTACATCACTGGGCACGTGCAGGTTGGTAATGCCCTTGTCGGAGTTCACCATCGCCAGCTCCGGGCGTGTCTGGTAGACCGCCTGCAGGTCTGCTTCGATCTCATTACGCTCATCATCCGGTAATGATGCAATCTTGGCGTAGACATCACCGAGGCCATTGCGCGTATCGACACCGAGTTTTTCAAAGGTGTCGGCATGTTTTTCAAATGCGTCTTTGTAATACACGCTGACAGCATGACCGAAGATAATCGGATCAGAGATTTTCATCATGGTCGCTTTCATGTGCAGAGAAAGCAGAACACCCTGCTCTTTTGCATCCTGCGTGGCCTGTTCAAAGAAAGCGCGCAGCTTGTCGCAGCTCATGACCGATGCATCGATCACTTCGTCTTTCTGTACAGCCAGAAATTCTTTCAATGAGCTGACTTCACCTTGTTCATCGATCAGTTCGATTTTGACCTCACCGGCCTTCTCGACTATGACTGATTTCTCACTGGAATAAAAATCACCATCCTGCATGGAGACAACTTGCGATTTCGAATCTGCTGACCATTCACCCATGGAATGGGGATGTTTCTGTGCATATTCCTTTACCGGACCGGCTACACGGCGATCCGAGTTGCCTTCGCGCAGTACCGGGTTAACCGCGCTGCCGAGCACTTTTGCATAGCGCGCCTGGATCTCCACTTCGTCAGGAGTGGAAGGTTCTTCCGGGAAATCGGGTATGTTATAACCAAGGTCCTGCAACTCCTTGATCGCTGCATTCAGTTGCGGAATGGAAGCGCTGATATTTGGTAGCTTGATAATGTTGGCTTGCGGCGTTTTCGCGAGTTCGCCAAGTTCAGTCAAAGCGTCACCGATTTTCTGTTCGTCAACCAGCTTGTCGGGGAAGTTCGCAATAATACGGCCAGATAGTGAAATATCGCGAGTTTCGACATCAATACCCGCTGCCTTTGTGTATGCCTGTACGATTGGTAGAAAAGAATACGTGGCTAACGCCGGGGCTTCGTCCGTTTCGGTGTAGATGATCTTTGATGGCATTATCTAGGTCCCTGGAAGTATTTATCTTGGAGCCGTTCGGATGGACTCATGAAGGTGCATATTATATTTCAGATTGCTGGCGGGATCACTATCCCTTTATAGAAGAGCCATAAAAAAGCCCCGCAATGCGGGGCTTCTTATGCAACCGACTTGAAAGCGAGTACTTAGAAATCAGAAGTATCACCACCAGCTGCAGCAGTCAGTGCTTCCCTGATAGCTTCAGGAGAACACATGATATCCATGAATGTGCCGCCATCGGGATTTGCCATCATTGGCAGGTGCGGCATGCTGATCGCGATACGGAAACGACCGTACAGAGCTTCAACATCGTCACCGTATACAAGCACTTCGTATGGCAGGTGAGCTGTAGAGCGAGGTGTATCTTTATCGATACGGCTCATGATGTATACATCACCACTGCAGTCACCATCATTTTTACCTTTCATACCTACGCCGATCAGGGTCATTTCCTTGCCTTCAGTATCTTTACCGATGCTTACTGTGTAGACCTCTGTAGTAGAGCCCTTACCTGCTGCCAGGTTTGCTTGAACTGCTTTTACAGCTTCCTCATGGCTACCATAGGAAGCAAGATCACTTGGGTCATCGAAATACTCCATCATGAAGGTGTAGTGATACTTGCGCATGTCTTCAGCTGTAAGTTCTTTATCGCCTGAGCTGAACTGTTTTTGTGAACCCAGGGCAGAAGCCAGTTTAGAGGTAACACCATCCAGGTTGCTTGCCATACGATAGGCATTCGCCCAGTATTTAGGGTTGGTGTAAGCAACTTCGATGTTGCCAGCGTTATCAGTAACAGAAACACGCATTGCAGCACCGTAACCACCGCGTTCAGATTTTCTTGCTGCTGCTTTCATTTCATCATTGGTGATGACAATGATTTCAGCACCAGCATAGGGTGCATGTGTACCAACAACTTCGAACCCGGCACCGGTCAGTTTATTTTTAGTGTCGGACACAGTGCCTGCAAAGTCGCCGGCGCCTGATGATGCAAGAATAAATGGTTGTACACGCTCAGCCAGCGCATGGCCCGCTGATAACAAAGTGATGAGTCCGGCAACGGCCAGATGTTTTGTAGTTTTTAACATTTCAGTCTCCCAAACAGTGGATAGGTCATTTCCATTAGTGTTGTCTAACGAAAGCAACCGTATTTTATAAGTTGGCCCGCGATTAGAGCCGATGGCAACTCAATAATTCGACTTCCCTGATCATTCCCAAAGAGCCGAGGTGTGAATGTATAACGCTTTCAATGAGTTACTGTCAATGTTTTGTGAGAAATATCTGATGAATGGTTTAGGCCATTGTTCACACGGATAGTAAATTATGTCGGCGCCTGATACATATGCGTCAGCAGATAGGATAAAAAATAACCAGTTTATGACGCGTGCATGCGAAATAATGCGTGTTTTCTCAAAATTCTTTTATAAATGTAAAGATTTAAGACAAGTAGTTAAAGTTGTTTAGAGTCGGTTTAATTTACGCTCAGCTAGCTTGTTTGCCGGTTATTCCTGCTGTCAACACAAATCGCATCGCCTCCTCCATACTCATCTTGCAGGGCGTTATATCTTTGCGAGGAATGAGTGCAGTATAGCCGCCAATCATGTAACTCATAGGCAGGTACACCAGTACACTGTCACGGTCTCTGAATGACTCAGGCATTCGCGATGGGTCCTGTTGTGTAATAAAGCCAATCATCTCTATACCACCAATATTGACGGTAACCACCTGGTCGTAGGCATCTTTTTTTGGAGAGAAAAAATCAAACAGATCACGCATGGCGCGATATACGGTTTTAATCAGTGGCAGTTTGAAGACAATCTGTTCACCGAAAGCAAACAGGCGACGCACGAGGTATGCGTTCATCAACAGTCCAACAATAAATACGATGACCAGCCCAACGATCATGCCGAGTCCGGGAAAGTAAGTCGCCTGAGGCAGTACGTAGCGCAGTGCACTGCCCATCACATACTCCGAGGTCGTTGCCAGCCAGTACAATAGATAAATGGTAAGCACGATCGGCAATAAAGTGATAAAGCCTGTGAGTAACGTTTTACTGATAAGTTTGAACATATGGCTGCTTCCAGTTGCGCGAAATCCTGATTCTATCAGTTAAACTGTTGTGTAAATAATGACATTTTTCTGAATACGCGAGGCAGATCTCGTTTCACAAGGAATACAAAATGCATAAAACAATAACCTCTCTTTCATTACCTGTGCTGATGTTAATAACACCTGTTAATGTGCAAGCTGATAACCAGCAGGTGATCACAGATGATGGTCGCGAAGTACTGCTGAAAGAGGACGGCACCTGGAAATTTCAATCAAGCGATCGCTTTGCCAACACAACGGATGGTCGTCGCGTGCGTCTAAAAGATGATGGTAGCTGGGAATATGTCGGTAACGCTCCGATGACAACAGCCAGCCTGGTTCGAACAACAGGCCTTGAACTGAAACTGGGAAAAGTCGTTGTCGAGAAATATGAGAAGAAGGTACAGAAAAACGTACGCGTCAAAACGCGAATGGTTTTCTATGTCAATGTTGATGTTTCGCCATTACAAAAAGAGACTATCACAATACAGCAGGATAATATCGCACATATAGATGTCAGGGATGATACGGGAAAGATCTATCCGGTTCTATCTATTCAACCATCGTCAGCAGAGCTGGAGCCTGACTCAAAAACTGTTCTGGAAATTCAAGCTGATGGTGCGCCGACTGTTTTCAGCAAAGCCAAAACCATGCAAATCAAATTCAAGCCGGCAATGCTGAATACCAGTGAGTCAGTCAGCTTGAGCTATCGAGTTGACGACTTTGATGAGAAGAAAGTATCAAGCTTTGATTAACAGCATATTGGCCGGCTAACGTTTGTCGATTTCGACATAATCACGTTGTGTGGGCCCCGTATATAACTGTCGCGGTCGACCGATACGCTGATTATCTTCGCCTATCATTTCCATCCACTGTGATACCCAGCCGACAGTGCGGGCAATCGCAAACATCACTGTGAACATATTGGTAGGGATACCCAGGGCCTTGTAAATCAGTCCGGAATAGAAATCGACATTCGGATACAGCTTGCGCTCGATAAAGTATTCGTCATTCAGGGCGATGCTTTCGAGCTCACGCGCAAGTTCGAACATCGGATCATCTTGTTGACACAGTTCTGACAGTACCTCATGGCACATGGTGCGGATAATACGAGCGCGTGGGTCATAGTTTTTGTAAACGCGATGTCCGAAGCCCATTAGACGGAATGAATCGTTCTTGTCCTTGGCCTTTGCCACATATTTGTGAATATTGCTGACATCACCGATTTCCTCGAGCATGTCCAGTACCGCCTCGTTGGCACCACCATGTGCCGGACCCCACAATGCAGCAATACCGGAAGCAATACAGGCAAAAGGGTTGGCCAGAGAGCTACCTGCGAGACGGACTGTTGAAGTACTTGCGTTCTGCTCATGGTCTACATGCAGAATAAAAATCAGGTCCAGTGCTCTTTCGGCTATCGGGTTGACTTCATAAGGTTCACAGGGAATGGAAAACATCATGTTCAACAGGTTGCCGGCATAGCTCAGTGAATTATCCGGATACACCTGTGGCTCGCCAATTGAATGCTTGTAACTGGCTGCAGCAATTGTTGGCATTTTGGCAATCAAGCGATGTGCCGCGATTTCGCGATGCCTGGCATTCGTGATATCGGTTGAGTCATGATAAAACGCCGATAATGACCCAACCACGCCTACCATTATCGCCATCGGGTGTGCATCATGATAGAAACCACCGAACAGGCGCTTAAGTGACTCGTTCAACATGCTGTGATGGATAATGATGTCAGTGAAACTATCCAGTTCATCCTGGTTGGGCAGCTCATCGTTCAGCATTAAATGAGCCACCTCGAGAAAGCTGCTCTTTTCGGCAAGTTGCTCTATTGGGTAACCGCGATACAGTAACTGACCCTGGTCACCATCAAGATAAGTCAGGTCACTCTGGCAACTTGCGGTTGAGAGAAAGCCGGGATCGTAGGTGAAATAACCTGTATCACGAAAAAAACGACCGATATCAATGGCCCCGGGACCAAGTGTTGATTCTCTGACGGGCAGCTCAATTGTTTGACCTGTCCTGTTATCGGTAAAGGTAACGGTGTGATCGCTCATCTTACTACTCCCTTTAATTGGTTGTAGAGGCGGTTTCTATCGTGTATTTATCGAAACCGACTGAGTTGCATTATTTGATTATAGTCCTCAGTTATGATCACACAAGACTAGCAACGATCAACGGCATGCTCATATACAACTTTAGTCACAAGAATCATTAAAGCTTCCGCCATTGCGAGGCACGAAGTACTATTTTTTCCAGGAGCAAATTTAAATAGCCGAAGACCAAGCTGAAAGGTGAATTACAGGACGTAATTCATAACTGCGGCCTACAGGGCAAATTACACGGATGTAATTTGTAATCTACAACGTAGGGTGGGCATTGCCCACCGAATCGAATACATTACATATTGGCATGGTTGGCAATGCCCACCCTACGTGTAGGAAATGTTGTTTATTTGCGGCGAGGTCTTTTCTTTTTCTGCGCGCGCTCAATAGCAAGATCAGTGGCATATATCCCCTTTACATAACCATTTAACATCTTCTGACTGGCTTTCAGGCCGGATAGCTCTTCCAGTACTGCCTGGCGGGCTGTGGTTGTTTTGTCGAGCTGCTTTTTGGTTGCGTTTAATTCTGAAGTGATAGACCTTATAAGCTTGCGCGAATCAGCTGTTGAGGTTCTCCTGTCAGCGGCAACAGCACGCTTTTTCTTGTTCATCAATGTGCTACGACGTTTTCTCAGACGACGTGACAGATTTAACAATTTTTTGGATTCAGCAGACCTGGCTGTAACTGACTTGTTGGCTTTATCAAGTGCAATTTCAAGATTGTAAACTGAGGTGTCGATTGTTTTTGCAAGAACAGAATTTCGGGTAACCGGTTTTTTTGCAGGCATCGGGGGCTCCGTTTTTTTATAATTCGAAACATAAGTCTATCAGTAACTTAATAATAAAACCTGTGATGCAGGTAACAATCTTGATTATTTAAGGTTGAGTTAAGTTAAAGAGTATTTATTAAACATGTTTATTAATTCTTCGCGTTCCTGGTGAGTAATTTGTCAAGGTTATTAGCAAATGACTGGCGATCGCTTTGACTAAGTGCGGCAGGACCACCTGTAGCTACACCAGTCGAGCGTAATGACTCCATAAAATCACGCATATTCAGTCGTGCTCTTATATTGTTTTTTGTATAAAGCTCACCCCGCGGATTGAGTGCGTGGCCACCTTTTTCTATGACTTCAGCCGCGAGTGGAATATCACTGGTAATGACGAGATCCCCGGTATTGAGTCTTTTAACGATTTCATTGTCTGCAACATCAAAACCCTGTGGCACCTGGATAGAGTTAATGAACTGTGAACGAGGTGTGTTCACTGCCTGGTTGGCAACCAATGTCACCGCTACTTTTGTGCGTTCCGCGGCTCTGAATAAAATTTCTTTAATGACCACCGGGCAAGCATCTGCGTCGACCCATATTTTCATATCACATCACTTTTTATTGTATAAATGTCTTGCATCATGATTGTATCTAACGTACTGTAACACATAGAATTTTCATTCTTTTCTTCTGCATATTCGGCGCGTTGTGCACTTGGAAAGCGATTCTTTCCACCACGCATTGCCGAGACACAACGTGAAGAACTACCAGACCAAAGAAGAAACAATTTCCGTCAATAGAAAAGACTACCTGATTCAAATGCTCATAGATCGTCAGCAATATGATGATGTTGAGCAAAAAGCTCAAAAGCTGGGTATATCATCTGCTACATGGCCTTTATTCGGCGTTGTCTGGCCAAGCTCACGTATACTCGCAGCAACGGTCAGTGTGTTAGAGCTTGAAGGTAAGCGTGTCCTTGAAATCGGCTGCGGCATCGCACTTTCGAGTATCGTGTTACACAAAATGGGTGTAGATATCACAGCCAGTGATTATCACCCTCTGGCTAAACAATTCCTGGATGAAAATATACTGAGGAACAACTTGTTGCCGATCAAGTTTCAAACTGGTAACTGGGAAGTCGATAATCCTTTACTGGGTAAATTTGATCTCATCATCGGTAGTGATGTGCTATATGAACCTGCGCATGCCGAAGCTGTGTCAAAATTTATTGACACACATTCAAGTCTGGATGTGCAAGTGATAATCGTAGATCCTGAACGAGGTAATCGCTCGAGTTTTACCAAGAAAATGATTGCACTTGGATATGTTCATCACTTTGATCGATTTGACGAACAACAACCTGGGGAAGCAGGTTGTAGTGGGCGAATATTATACTTTCAGCGGATGAAATAAGAAAAGATCAGTTTGCGTTTCAACGACGCCTGCCTTTTTGTTCTTTTTCATATTTGACACTGATAAATTTGCCTTCAAATGACTTGCCATCAAGTTCAGATATCGCGATGCGTGCTTCGTGGCCTTCCATTTCTATAAAGCCGAAGCCTTTACATTGACCGGAGAAAAGATCTTTCACCAGCTTGAGTGAATGTACCCTGCCAAATGGAGTGAACAGTTCTGTCAGTGATTTTTCAGTTGTGGTTGGTGGCAAACTGCCAACAAAAAGTTTCTTCATAGTGTTTTTGTTCTCAAAGGATAAAAAAGAAAACCCCGCGATAACTCGCGGGGTTTTCATTGTGCATTAATTGTAGAGGGTGTTAAACCTGTACGTTTGATGCCTGTGGGCCTTTAGGGCCATTCTCTACATCGTAGGAAACCTTCTGACCTTCTGCCAGGGTGCGGAAACCCGAATTAGCAATTGCTGAGTAGTGAACAAAAACATCTTTACTGCCATCTTCCGGTGCAATAAAGCCGAAGCCTTTGGTTTCGTTAAACCATTTAACGGTACCTGTAGTCATGATAATTACCTCATCATTAAATATTAAAAAAAGTGTTACTAAGTCTTACGAGGTAATCAACAGGAGAAATCTTGAAAAGAATTACTGAAAAATAACCAGGATAGAAAATAACAATGTGTAGTTTAACTATATTTAGCATAAATACTACACTTATCTCTATATATGGCTTAAAAATGACAATTCAAGTGATAAATTTTGCCTGTGTTGAGAAAAACTTCAGCAAATTATCGAAATATACGCTGAGATCAACTGATGATACGCCCCGTCCATGAAAACAGCCTTACATAGATTAATACTGATTCTGGCTGGCGCATTGGTGACAGCTTGTAGTAATTATCCAGATTCACCCAGGCTAACTCTGACCAGCGTTGATGGCTCAATTATCGAGATTAATGAAAACACACCGTTAACCGCCCTGTTTTTCTTCCAGATGAGCAATCCGGTTGCAATCGGTGCTTTCGAGCGCATTCAGAATGAGCTGGATGAATCTATTGAAATCGTTGGAATCGCCATGCAGGTGGATCGACCACCCAATATTGCGAGTATGCAACAACGCATGATCATGATACCGATCGTTATTGACGAGGGTGAAATTGCTGACGCATTTGGCGGTATTGATCTGACGCCAGTGCTGATCCTGATTGAAAACGGGCGCCTGTTACTGCATCAGCGTGGCCGACTGAACTATGATGCGATCAACGCTTTCTCTCGCCAGTAGTGTTCTAACTTCTGTTTCCTCAATCCATTAAGGGATATTTACCTGATCCCGTCGATGTGAAACCCTTGTGTAATGCGGGATTAAGCATATCTTGATCTGGATAAAGAATAGAAAAATAAGTGCTTGCATTATAGAAATGCGACGAGTATTATTCTCATCCATCAATGAGAATCATTATCATTTTAAATAGATGAGTGCAGTTACAGAAACAACCAGCCTGCTGAACCTCGAACAGGGACACAAGGGTCGGATCACAGCAATATGCGGCGATCAGCGCATGCAGCGGCGTATGCTGTCGTTGGGGCTACGTGTTGGCACTGTAGTCAATGTACTCAATCATCGCGGCCGCGGTGTTGTTGTGGGCAACGCAGGTACTCGAGTTGCATTAGGTAGTAGTGTTGCCGAGAAGCTGATTGTCGAAACACTGGCTTAAGCGAAAATCATGTCCCATCGCGATGAGTCCATCCAGGCGAGTGAACGCGCGTCCCCTGCTTCACTCACTGTTGCCATCGCTGGAAATCCAAATTGCGGTAAATCTGCAGCCTTTAATTCTCTGACTGGCATTCGCCAGAAAACCGGTAACTGGCCTGGCGTCACCGTAGATCGCAAGGAAGGCCAGTTTAATCTCAATGGCAAGGACGTTACGATATATGACCTGCCCGGTATCTATTCAATGGATGCCAGCTCGCTGGATGAAAAAGTCACGTGTGATTACCTGTTGTCCCGTGATGCCCAGCTCATTATCAATGTTGTCGATGCTGCCAATCTCGAGCGAAATCTTTATCTAACCGTACAACTACTCGAGATGGGCGTTCCCATGGTTCTGGCCCTGAATATGATGGACGTTGCACGTAAACGTGGTATCAGTATCGACACGGACAAATTATCAAGGCAACTGGGTTGCCCGGTTGTGCCGATTGTTGCTGTAACAGGTGAAGGTATTGATGCACTCAAAGACAGCATAACAGCGGTAACACAGGGACAGGCTACGGGTGGTTACCGACTGGCACATGAAGATATCGTCGAACAGGCTGTTGCGGATTTATTGCCGCGGATGGCAGCAGAGACCCATGTGGAAACCAGGCACTGGCTCGCGCTGAAATTGCTCGAAGGCGATCAGTACGCAAAAGAACGCTGCGATGAATCAATCCAGGATCAGGTGAGTGTGTGGAGAGCTGCCATTGAAGACAGATCCGGTGAGGATGCAGATATCCATATAGCTGATAGCCGTTTTGGTCATGCACATGCGCTGGCACAATCTGTTGTACAGCACAAGAAACAAATCGGGCGCACGGTCACCGATCACATCGATCGCCTGGTATTGAGTCCAGTCTTCGGTATCCCCGTTTTTCTGGGTGTGATGTACCTGATGTTTATGTTCACCATAAATATCGGTGGCGCCTTTATCGATATGTTTGACGGTATTGCCGGTGCCCTGTTTGTTGATGGGCTGGGTGAATTGATCACTGCACTGGGTCTGCATGATCTCATCAGAATTGTTCTCGCTGACGGTGTTGGTGGTGGCATCCAGGTCGTCGCCACGTTCATTCCCGTGATAGCAGCTCTGTACCTGTTCCTGTCGATTGTTGAAGACAGTGGCTACATGGCACGCGCAGCATTCGTGATGGATCGCTTTATGCGCTCAATCGGCCTGCCGGGCAAGGCGTTCGTACCACTGATTGTCGGCTTTGGCTGTAACGTTCCAGCAGTAATGGCAACGCGTACTCTGGAAAACGAGCGTGAACGAAAGCTGACCATCCTGATGAACCCGTTCATGTCCTGTGGCGCAAGGTTGCCGGTCTACGCATTGTTTGTTGCGGCTTTCTTTCCAACCAATGGACAGAACCTGGTCTTTGCTCTGTACCTGATTGGCATCATCGTCGCTATCCTGACCGGCCTGATCATGAAACGCACTTTATTAAGCGGCGAAAGTACTGGCTTCATGATGGAATTACCCCCCTATCATCTGCCAACACTCAAAGGCATTTTATTGCGCACCTGGGACCGTGTACGTGTATTCATCCGCGATGCCGGTAAAGTGATTGTTATCATGGTTCTGGTAATCAATATCCTGAACTCAATTGGTACCGACGGCTCGTTTGGTAACGAGGATTCTGATAACTCTGTCCTTGGTGCAATCAGCCAGAGCATAACGCCCGTATTTAAACCCATGGGCATTAGCGAAGAGAACTGGCCTGCTGTATTTGGCATTATGACAGGCGTGCT
>JARFRD010000195.1 GCA_029287435.1 Gammaproteobacteria bacterium | reverse complement strand
CCCCCCCCCCCCCCCCCCCCCCCCCCCCCCTCTTTCTCAACCACAATCCGGCAAACGAGATTGTGATGTATGTCTCGTGGGCTCGGAGATGTGTATAAGAGACAGGGCTTCTTCGATACCACTCTACCATTACCTACGAAGAAAAAACTGGCGATCTTCGAGGTATTTAGCAAGGAAGTGACCATCGAAGGAGATGACGATCATGGTCGCGGCCGCGGTCATCACCACGATAAAGACGACGACTAAACCTCTCTCCACAGGGTTTGTCAGTGGTGGCCCCTCACTTCGGTGAGGGGCTTTTTTATTGTCTGTGCAAAGTATGCGGATAAATTGTCATTTGTCATGAATTCCAGCTGCAACTATCAGAGCATTCGGTAGAATGGCATTCACGATTATCAACCCAAAAACAACACCACTGCATGAGCGCTTCTGAGTCAAAGCAAAACAGCAAGCCAGTTGAACGGGGAAGTCTCGCTTTTCCCGAAAATCCGCATGCGGTTCCTACACACAGTCTCATTGAGCAACTGAATTCAACGCGACAGGGCATTTCAACAGAAGAAGCTCATGCACGCTTGCAGCAATTTGGACCTAACAGCCTGCCTCGCGCACAACCACCTGCGCTATTCAAGATCTTTTTACGTCAGTTTGTAAGTCCGTTGATTTACATACTGGTGGCTGCAGCTATCTTTGCGCTGTTGATCGAGGAATGGTCTGATGCAGCATTTATCACCGGCGTATTGATGATCAATGCCATCATCGGCACCATACAGGAATATTCTGCACAACGTGCAGCAACAGCTTTACAGCAATTAGTACCAACGCAAAGTCGGGTGCTGCGTGATGGTGATGCATGCGAAATCAACTCCGAGCAGCTGGTGCCTGGCGATATTCTGCTGCTCGAATCCGGTGAAAAAGTACCGGCCGATATACGCCTGCTTTCCAGCCATGATCTTGAAATCGATGAATCTCTGCTCACAGGGGAATCGCTGGCGGTATTGAAGAAAGACGATAATGTTCTGGATGAGGACGCATTCCTTGGTGACCGCACTAACATGGCGTTCGCCGGCACCATGGTTAATCGTGGTCGGGGTAGTGGCGTTGTTGTAGCCACAGCAATGCAAACAGAGTTGGGTACGATTGCGTCCGAGGTCATTCTCGGCGAGGCAGCAAAACCGCCATTACTCGTGCGCATGGAGCGCTTCACGCGCCGAATCGCAATCATTGTTGGTATCGCAACCTTGCTAATGGCAGCTGTATCTTTGTCCAGGGGCATGCCAATAGCTGAGATCTTCATGCTTGCTGTGGCACTGGCTGTATCCGTAATTCCTGAAGGCCTGCCGGTTGCTTTGACCGTGGCACTCGCTATCGGTATGCGACGTATGGCAAAGCGGAATGTCATTATCCGTCGCCTGATGGCGGTTGAGTCACTGGGGTCATGCACCTATATCGCAACTGACAAGACGGGCACCCTGACGGTAAACGAACTGACTGCGCGCCGTATCCAGTTTCCGAATGGCGATATGTGGGAAATCACCGGCGAAGGCATGGAGCCAACCGGAGAGATCATAGCGACGCACGAGTCACCATCCAAGGATGAACAGGCACTGCTGGAGCGTCTGTGCCTGAGTGCGATACTGACCAATGATGGATTTCTTGGCAGGCATGATGGCGAATGGACACATCACGGTGATGCGGTTGATGTTTCTTTACTGGTGATGGCACACAAGGCTGGCATTGTAAAAGCGCAAACCATCAATGTCTTTCCCGAGCTTGGTACGATTCCGTTTGAATCAGAACGCCTCTACTCGGCCAGCCTCAACCTTGCCGGTAACCGGCGTTGTAGCTTTGTTAAAGGCGCTTTCGAGAAACTGCTACCGATGTGCGACACCATGGCATTGCCTGGTAAAGATGTTGCAATCGATCGTTCCAAGCTGGAACTGCAGGCCAACGCGCTCGCCTGCCAGGGCTATCGCGTACTCGCCCTTGCAACCAGGGATAATGAACCGCCGGCGGGTGAGGAATTTGGAGAGCAGCATATGCATGGTCTGACCATGCTCGGGCTTGTGGGCATGATCGATCCTTTAAGACCGGAATCGAAAGAGGCCGTGGAAAAATGCCACACCGCCGGTATCGAAGTAGCAATGGTCACGGGCGATCACCCGGCAACAGCATTGGCTATTGCCCGGGAGCTGGGGCTGGCTGAGCATGAAGATCATATTGTGACGGGCCCTGAATTGCGATCGGCATCGAGCACTGAAGAAATTGATCAGATGACGCAGCGAGCCCATGTCTTCGCACGCGTTGAGCCCTCACAGAAACTGGATATCGTGCACTCGCTACAACGCAATGGACATTTTGTTGCGGTGAGTGGTGATGGTGCGAATGATGCGCCTGCATTGAAAGCGGCCCAGGTGGGTGTTGCCATGGGTAAAAGCGGGACCGATGTGGCGCGCGAAACAGCTGACATCATTATTACTGATGATAATTATCATTCCCTCGTATCCGGCGTAGAGGAAGGCCGTATCTCTTACGCTAATGTGCGAAAAGTCATATTCCTTTTGATTTCGACTGGAGCTTCCGAACTGGTGCTGTTCACCCTGGCATTATTAACAGGATTACCACTGCCGTTGCTTGCTGTTCAGCTACTCTGGCTGAACCTGGTGACCAATGGTATCCAGCATATTGCACTTGCTGCCGAGCCGGGAGAGGGTGATGAACTGCACCAGCCACCGAGGTCTCCGAAGGAGCCGATTTTTAATCGCCTGATGATTGAGCGCGTGATCAGTTCCGCGTTGATTATCGGAATCGTTGCATTTATGCTTTTTAAAACCCTGCTGGAATGGGGTTTCAGTGTCGACGAAGCCCGTAACAGCACCTTGCTGCTGATGGTGTTGTTTGAAAATGTTCATGTGTTTAACTGCCGTTCCGAGACGTTATCAATCTTTCGGCATAGTCTTCTGCGTAACCGAATCCTGTTGCTAGGTACCACGGCTGCACAGCTGATTCATATTGGTGCGATGTATACACCCTGGTTGAACGAGGTATTACGTATCGAACCTGTTTCTATCGAACACTGGCTGGATTTGTTGCTTCTTGCTCTCACCGTGACCGCCGTCATGGAAATACACAAACTTTATTTGCACTGGAGTGGGCGTAACACACCAGGACCTCAACAGGGGCGGTCAGTGGAAAGTGCCTGAGATCGTATTTCTCCAACGAATGACAGATTTATGAATTTCATATCTGAGTTGATGCACGTCAAGATTAAATGGCCACTCACTCATTAGACTCGTTGAAATTGGGTGAGAATGTTTATTGATTACAACAATTTTCATCAAAAACTACTGTATCAAATTCAAGCGCAGGTTAATCTCCCGAGCCATCGGTTAAATCGTAAATTATTCATATGGATATCATTGCTGGTGACATAGGCGGGACAAAAACTTACCTGACCTTGATCAACTCCGAAAATCCTGCCGAGGTAATGTTCGAGGCAAGGTACAGCAGTACAGCTTTTGACAGTTTTGAACCACTGCTGGATTGTTTCATTAGTGACAGTGGCCTCGAAGCAGGGGAGCTCGGCGTGCTGTTTCTGGCGTTGCCGGGCGTTGTAAGCGGGGATGTGGCTCGGCTGACTAACCTGCCATGGGTAATCGACCGTAATAAACTGATGGATACATATAATGTGGGCCAGGTCGGTTTCATGAATGATTTCCAGGCTTCTGCGCTTGGCACACTGCATCTTGAAGAGAATGACTGCATAATCATCAACCAGGGGGTGCACAAAGCTGGTGCGATCAGTGTCGTTGTTGGTGCAGGTACCGGACTGGGGGTTTCCTGGGTTGATCATTCATCCGGTAAATCAGTCGCTTACGCGACAGAAGGCGGCCATATGGATTTTGCTCCGGTAGATACCGAACAAGCGGGATTACAGCAGTTTCTTGCGCATCGATTCGGACATGTATCATACGAAAGGCTGTTATCGGGCGATGGCCTGGTAAATATCTATGAATATCTTTCAGGTAAGGACGTAAGTGGCATAAAAGCTGCTTGGGTAAATCAGGAAGCACAGCAGGGTAGCGAGATTGCACAACACGCAATGCGGGTGTTCGTGCGAATCTACGGGGCCTATGTGGGTAACCTGGCGTTATTGTTCAGACCTGAAGGCGGGATATATATCAGCGGTGGCATCGGATCAAAAATGATTGAGCAGATGTGTTCTGAAGATTTTACCAATGCATATTTATTCAAGGGTAGAATGCAGCACGTGGTTGAGCGGGTCGCTGTATCTCTTGTCACCAATGAGAGGGTAGGCGTTATAGGCGCCATTTCAGAAGCTGTCAGGTTACAGCAGGACAACAAATAATGACTATTACAAATCAGAAGCAGGCCAGTAAATACCGTTATTACATCGATTCAAATTCCGGGACTGAGCTGACCCGTAAAACGCTGGTGTTGATCCTTGCAGGCGGAGCGGGTTCGCGACTCAAAGATCTGACCAAGTGGCGAGCCAAGCCGGCTGTTCCGTTTGGCGGCAAGTACAGGATTATCGATTTCGCGTTATCGAATTGTGTTAATTCCGGATTGCGTCGCATCGGCGTGCTGACCCAGTACAAGGCACATTCATTAATCAGGCACCTGCAGCGAGCCTGGGGATTCATGCGGGCTGAAATTGGCGAGTTCGTGGAGTTGATCCCGGCACAGCAACGCGCCTCTGAAGACTGGTACCGGGGTACCGCCGATGCACTGTACCAGAATATCGATATTATCCGTCGTCATGCACCGGACCATGTCATCGTGCTTGGTGGTGATCACATTTACACCATGGACTATTCCAAGATGCTCGTTGATCATGTCAACAGTGGTGCGGACCTGACCGTTGGCTGCATCGAGGTGCCCCGTGAAGAAGCAACCGGTTTTGGCGTAATGTCGGTCGACGAGAATTACCAGATCACAAAATTTACCGAGAAACCCGACGACCCCGAACCTATGCCGGACAAGCCTGACATGGCGCTTGCGTCCATGGGGATTTACATTTTCTCGACCGCTTACCTTTACTCGAGCCTGATTGCTGATGCCGAGGATCCGAATTCAGCACACGATTTTGGCAAGGATATCGTGCCTAAGAGCCTTTCACATTGTGTCGCGCATGCATACCCGTTCGTTGATCAGGATGGAAATCCTGCTTACTGGCGAGACGTGGGTACGGTTGATTCCTACTGGAGTGCCAACATGGAATTGTGCGATGTTGAACCCGAACTGAACCTGTATTCACGTGAATGGCCTATCTGGACATACCAGACCCAACATCCACCCGCCAAATTCGTCTTCGATGATGAAGATGCCCGTGGCCAGGCGATTGATTCGCTCGTTGCTGGTGGTTGCATACTGTCCGGCGCGCGTGTCAAACGCTCCGTGATTTTCTTTGCGACCGAAATCGAGCGTGGTTCTGTCGTCAAGGACAGCGTGATATTGCCCAAGGTGAGTATCGGGCAAAACTGTCGCATCAACCGCGCGGTTATCGATAAAGCCTGCGTGATAGAGGATAATACCGTAATTGGGGAAGACCTCGAGGAAGATCGTAAACGCTTCTACGTGACCGAGGAGGGGATTGTCCTGGTCACCCCGGGAATGCTGAATCAACACCTGTATTCCGTTGATGAAGATGAAAAACTGACAGCGTGAGAGCTAAATGAAATCAGACAGTAGCCTGAGCGAATGCGCAGACAGTGCGATAAATTTTGTATTGTGCTGGCATATGCATCAGCCATGGTACCAGCAGGGTATAGACGGTGATTATCAATTGCCATGGGTGTACCTGCATGCCATAAAAGATTATGAAGACATGGTGGCGCACCTTGAGGCGCACCCGAAAATGCGGGCGGTCGTTAATTTTGCCCCAATTCTGCTGGAACAGCTGGATGACTATGCCTCGCAGCTGAAACAATGGCTGGATACCGGTAAGGCCATGAAGGATCCCATGCTGAACCTGCTGGCTGGTGTTACGGCTATTCCTAAATCACCGCATGAGCGTTATCTGATCCTGTGTAACTGTCAGCGTGCGCATGCACCCAAGATGATCGATCCCTATCCGGTGTTCAAGAAACTGCTCGAACCTTTCCAGTTTATGTTCCCGGGTGGTGACTGTCATGAAAACAACACGGTATGTCTACAGTACCTGAATTCACAGTACTTCATCGATGTACTGGTCTGGTATCACGTGGTCTGGCTAGGCCATACATTGAAGCAGACCGAGGTATCAAAGAACCTTATAGAAAAGGGTGGTATGTTCGATCATGAGGATCGCAGGGCACTGCTGCAACTCATGCATGATTGCATTGGCAACTTGATACCGCGCTATCGAAAACTGGCCGAGAGCGGGCAGATCGAGTTATCGATGACGCCGTACTGTCACCCGATTATTCCGTTGTTGAATGACATGGATAACATGCAGTGTGCTCAGCCTGACGACCCTGTACCTGATTGTGACGGCTACCCTGGTGGTATCGAACGCTCGCGCTGGCATATCCAGCGCGGTCTCGAAAGCTTTGATCACTACTTTGGTTTGAGGCCGCAAGGTATCTGGCTTTCCGAAGGTGCCATCTCTGAAGATGCAGTGGCGCTGATAGAGGAGTTCGACTTTAAGTGGACAGCATCCGGTGAAGGCGTCTGGCGAAACAGCATGCAACTGAATGAGCATGATCCGGAAAAGATTCACAGCAAGCGAGCCTTATTCCATTCATATGAATTGAATGGCTACAAACCAAAACTGTTTTTCAGGGATGATGGCCTTTCCGACCTGGTTGGCTTCGAGTACAGCAGAATCAATTCCGTTGATGCCGCGAATGACCTTGTGCATCACGTCGTGAACATCGCAGATTTTCTCGGTGACAATGCACACGATCATGTTGTTTCAATTATTCTTGATGGTGAGAATGCCTGGGAATATTACCCACATAACGGCTTCTATTTTCTCGATCACCTGTATCAGGCGATTAGCGATCACCCGCTTATTCACGCAGCAACGTTTTCTGAAGTGGCAGACACCGGTATCACCCATGACCTCGACAAGCTTTGCGCCGGCAGCTGGGTTTACGGTTCATTTTCGACCTGGATCGGCGAGCCGGACAAGAATCGGGCATGGGAAAGGCTGGTTGAAGCCAAGCAGGCTTATGACGGAGTCGTCCAGACAGGTAATCTGGATGAAACAGAACTCGAACTCGCGACACAGCAACTCGCTGTCTGTGAAGGCTCTGACTGGTTCTGGTGGTTTGGTGAAAAGAATTCCTCGGACAGTGTGCGAGACTTTGATCTGCTGTTTCGAACCCAGTTAAAAAACCTGTATAACCTGTTGAAGCTGCCGATCCCCGCGAATCTTGATGATCCACTCTCGGTCGGTGGCGGTGATGCAGAAAATGCCGGTACCATGGTTAGAAATGTTGGATGACATCTCCGGCCCCTGATAATAATGTGCGACGCGCCGGCATCCTGCTGCATCCGACTTCATTGCCATCCGGCATGCTGGACAGAGATGTTGAACGCAGGATACATCTGGTAGCCGATAGAGGCTTTAGTGTGTGGCAGGTGTAGCCCCTGGGTGAACCCCAGGTCGGCCTGTCACCGTATCAGTGCAGTTCTGCCTTCGCAATGAACCCGGCGCTGCTGCCGGAATTGCCTCCCATTGATGACCTGGATACAGCATTTACCGAATTCTGTAGAGATCACGAATTCTGGCTCGATGACTACGCACTGTTCAAGATATTAAAAGTCCACTTCAATGGTGCAAGCTGGTTTGACTGGCCGGATGCCTGGAAATACCGTGATATGCAGGCGTTACAGCAGACGCGTGATCAGTACGCACGCGCCATAACCGTGCTCAAGTGGCAGCAATACCAGATACATCAGCGCTGGCAGGATATTCGCATGAAAGCTGCAGACAAGGGTATTCTGCTTTTTGGAGATATGCCGATTTTTGTCGGGCATGACAGTACTGACGTATGGGCACATCCTGAATGGTTTTTGCTGAACGACGATGGCAGCATGAACGTGGTAACCGGTGTGCCCCCGGATTATTTTTCAGAAACCGGACAGCGATGGGGTAATCCTCACTATAACTGGGATGCCATGCAGGAAAGTGGCTTTCAGTGGTGGCACTCCAGGATTGATCATTATCTCGATCAGTTTGATTTACTGCGTATTGATCATTTCCGGGGGCTTGAAGCCGTGTGGATGATCGATGCAGCATGTGAAACGGCCGTCGATGGTCACTGGGAGAAGGTCCCCGGGGATGCGTTGCTATCCAGTTTTATTGACGGGCTGGAACACCTGCCTTTCGTTGCTGAAGACCTGGGCATAATCACTGCGGAAGTCACCGCACTCAGGATAAAATATCAGCTTCCCGGGATGTCGATTCTCCAGTTTGGATTTGATGAATTTGAGGACAATCCACACAAGCCCCACAATATCGTACAGGATAACATTACCTATACCGGAACACATGATAACGATACAACCAGAGGGTGGTTCGATAGCCTCGAGGATCATGTAAAAAACCAGGTGCTGCAGTCATTAGGTTTATTGAATGAGCACTGCCACAGCTGGCACGATTTACCCGATGCTGGACGTGTTGTGGTTGATGCGCTGGTTACCCAGGCAATGAACTCCAGGGCTGAGCTTTGCATGCTGCCGATGCAGGACTGGTTGCAACTTGGCTCGGAAGCGAGGATGAACACCCCCGGTACAGTTTCAGGGAACTGGAACTGGCAATTTCAGTGGGAACAGCTCAATCCAGAGCATATAGATAAGATGCGATTAATTATCGAGAAATCGCAAAGGCTGGTAAATGAACAATGAGTGAAGCATTATCACGCTTACAACATGGCTGGCATCACGACCCATTTGAATGGCTCGGGTTACATCCTGTCGATTCTGGCTACGCCGTGCGCGCGTTTATGCCTTCTGCAGAAAGCGTCGTGTTGCAGGGCGCTGGACCCATGCAAAGGATCGATGGTACGGATACGTTTGAAATTCATATCAACAATACCGTTAAAGAATCTCTGCCGGAGCATTACATACTGAACTGGGTTGAAAAAGGAACACTCGAGTCACACAGTGTTGTATCGCCGTACAGTTTTTCTCCCCAATTAAGCGATTTTGACCTGAACCTGTTTTCTGCAGGCAAACATCTTCACGCCTACCGGTTTCTTGGATCACGCCTGGCTACAGTTGATGGTGTTGATGGTTGTCTGTTTGCAGTGTGGGTACCCAATGTGAAACGCGTCAGCGTTGTGGGTGATTTCAACGGTTGGCATGGTTTGCGTCATCCCATGCGCAGTCGCGGTAATTCCGGTATCTGGGAACTGTTTATTCCGGGACTGCATGAGCATGATAACTACAAGTTTGAAATTCGCACACACCAGGATGAGATCCTGAAAAAGTCCGATCCTTATGCCCGCACCATGGCATTACGTCCGGACACGACTAGCAGAATCACGCCGACTGATAGTTACAATTGGCGTGATGGTGACTGGCTAGATGTACGCAGGCAATGGCAATGGTTGCATTCGCCGATGTCTATTTATGAAGTTCATGCCGGTTCATGGCGTCGTCATGAAGACGGCGGTTTCCTGAGTTATACCGAACTTGCCGAACAGCTGATCCCTTATGTTAAGGATCTGGGCTACACCCATATCGAGTTTTTACCGCTGACCGAACACCCGCTTGATGAATCCTGGGGATACCAGGTGAGTGGTTATTATGCACCAACATCACGTCATGGCAGCCCCGATGAGCTGCGCCACTTTATCGATGTCGCTCATCAAAACGGTATCGGCGTAATCCTCGACTGGGTGCCTGCGCATTTTCCACGTGATGAATTTGCACTCGCACGCTTCACCGGTGAACCCTGTTATGAATATGCAGACCCGAACAAGGGTGAGCATCTCGACTGGGGCACATTGATCTTCAATTACAGTCGTAACGAAGTGCGAAACTTCCTGATTTCCAATGCAGTGTACTGGATAGAGGAGTTTCATATCGATGGCTTGCGTGTCGATGCCGTTGCATCGATGTTATACCTCGATTACTCGCGCAAGCATGGACAGTGGTCGCCAAATGTTTATGGTGGACGTGAACATCTCGAAGCTATCGATTTCATAAAAAACCTGAATGAAGTCGTGCATGCAGAGTTTCCGGGTGTGGTCACCATCGCAGAAGAGAGCACAGACTGGCCAATGGTATCGCGGCCGACAGAAGGAGGTGGTCTGGGATTTTCCATGAAATGGAATATGGGCTGGATGCACGACACCTTGAGTTATGCGCAGACAGAACCGGTTTACCGCAAGTTTCACCAGAACCAGCTGACTTTCAGCCAGCTCTATGCTTACAGTGAGAATTTCGTACTGCCTTTGTCACACGATGAAGTTGTGCATATGAAACGTGCGATGTTGGACAAGATGCCGGGCGATGTCTGGCAAAAATTTGCCAACTTGCGAGCAATCTATGCCTACCAGTATGCCCACCCGGGTAAGAAACTGCTTTTCATGGGCGGTGAGTTTGGGCAGTGGAATGAGTGGGACGAAAGTCAGTCAATCGACTGGGTTGTTTCCGGCATGGACAAGCATGCTGGTCTTGTTAACATGATTCGCGATCTCAATACACTTTATACCTCGCAGCCTGCAATGCATGTGAATGACTTCGATAATATCGGTTTCCAGTGGATTACCTGCGATGACGTCGATAATTCCGTGCTTGCCTTCATGCGAAAGGCAGATGATGCACGTGTGATTTGTGTGTTTAATTTCACACCGGTACCGAGAGAAAATTACGTGATTGGTGTACCTGAGCCCGGACCCTATAAAGAGGTGTTTAATTCTGACGCAGCCTGGTACGGAGGCACTGATGTTGGCAACTCCGGGGAAGTGCATAGTCATCATCAGCATGAACACGGATTCGAGCATATTCTTTCTTTAACTTTACCGCCATTAGGCGCAATTTTTCTGATCAAGGAATCGGAATGAATATTCTTTTTGCTGCAAGCGAAGCCTTCCCCTATATAAAAACCGGTGGTTTAGGGGATGTTGTGCATGCGTTGCCAGCAGCATTACAAAAACTCGGTGATGATGCTCGCATTGTTCTGCCCGCGTATCGATCGATACTAGAACAAGGCGTCAATGTGGTTGAGCTTGGAACCCTGGACGTGCAGGGGGCGAACACGCGCCACAAGATGCGGATATTGCAGGTTGATGATAAAAAACAGGATGTCGTTGTCTACCTGATCGATATACCGTCACTGTATGACCGTGCAGGCAATCCCTACGTGGATGCTAACGGTATCGTCTGGCCGGATAATGCCGAGCGTTATGTTGTGTTCAGCCGGGCCGTAGCCTTGTTGACGAAGTTCCTGCCGGGTTTGAAAGGCGGTAAGGCCTGGGTACCTGAAGTCGTGCATAGTAATGACTGGCAAACGGGACTGGTTCCTGCATTTCTGAGCAAGATGGGTAACGCGCCAGCGACTGTATTTACCATTCATAACCTTGCGTATGATGGTCATTTTTCTTATGACGAATTTACCCGGCTGAGCCTTCCCGCAGAATGGTGGTCACCGGACTACATCGAATTCTATGATGGTTTTTCCATGCTTAAAGCGGGCCTGGTGTTTTCTGATGCTGTAACAACAGTCAGCCCCAATTATGCGAAGGAGATCTGTACCGAGAAATATGGAAATCGCTTTGAAGGCGTATTGAGTAGTCTCGGTGACAAATTCAGCGGCATACTCAACGGTATTGATCTTGAGATCTGGAATCCTGAAACAGATCCGTATATCAAGCAAAACTATACTTATGAAAACAACCTGATGGCGGCCAAACGTGCGAACAAGATGGACTTGCTCGAGCGCACCGGGTTGTCAAAGAAGCAGGTACCTGTGCTGGGTTTTGTCGGTCGGCTGGTCGAGCAGAAAGGCATTGACCTGATTATTTCGATCTTGCCTGAGCTGTTTGAGAAAACCGATGTAAGTATCGTCATCCTGGGTGCAGGACAGGAACACTATGAAGCTCAATTAATACAGTTGATGGACGAGTGGCCTGATCGTCTGCATATTCATATTGGTTATTCAGAAGAGCTCGCCCATCAGATCGAGGCCGGCTGTGACCTGTTCCTGATGCCTTCCATGTTTGAGCCCTGTGGTTTGAACCAGATGTATAGCCTGCGTTACGGAGCGTTACCGATTGTGACCAATACGGGCGGGCTCACGGATACTGTCGTTAATGTCACATTCGCATCGCTGCAGGACCAGACAGCGACAGGTTTTGTCATGGAGGCGGATGATGCCGGCTCGCTGTTAGTTTCCATTTCGCATGCGCTTGAACTCTATAAGCAAAGCGCACTTTGGGAGCAGGTGATTATCAGCGCCATGATGCAGGATCTCGGTTGGGATTCCAGTGCTCAGGCTTATCGTAAACTTTATAAATCCTCTCGCAGTGGTACCAGGAAAACAGCATGAACGATAAAGACTGGATAGAAGACAATACAATCTCCGAGATCGAACCGTTGCCTGCTGACACGCGTTCTATGGCAGAAGGCTTTAATCGCTACCTTAGAAACCATCTCGGCCATTTTATGGGTTTTGTGCCCTATTATCTGTACGAGGCTCTGGCACTCACGGTACGTGATCGCATTATGTATCCCTGGCATCAGACCTGGCAGCGCTATAACCAGCCTGATACGCGCAAAGCCTACTACCTGTCACTGGAATTTCTTATCGGTCGCGCGTTGGGTAATCATCTACTCAACCTCAATATCAAGGATCAGACACACGATGCGCTTCTGGATTTTTCAGTCGAGCTTGAAGATGTGATTGACGAAGAACCGGACGCGGGCCTGGGTAATGGCGGCCTTGGTCGTCTGGCTGCCTGTTTCATGGATAGTTGTGCGAGTCTTGACTTGCCTGTCATCGGCTACGGGATTCGTTATGAGTACGGCATGTTCCGACAGTTAATCGAAAAGGGCTTTCAGGTGGAAGAGCCGGATCACTGGTTGCGTGATGGTAACCCCTGGGAAGTAGCACGTCCCGAGTTTGAACAGACGATCCATTTCGGTGGCCGTACCGAACATTTTCATGACCAGGAAGGTGTAGAACATGTACGCTGGGTCGATACAGAGGATGTGATTGCTATCCCTTATGATATGCCAATCTCCGGTTATCGCAATCAAAACGTCAATACGCTGAGGTTGTGGAAGGCTACCGCAACAGAGTTGTTCAGCCTGGCTGATTTTAATGCTGGCAGTTACTCGGAAGCCGTCGAAGCAAAGAACGATGCCGAGCATATCACCACGGTGCTCTATCCGAATGACGCTAGTGAATCGGGTAAAGAGCTGCGTCTCAAGCAACAGTATTTTCTCGCATCAGCAAGTATCAAGGATGTAATGCGCCTGTGGGAACGTACGCACGCTGATGATTACAGTTGTTTCGCCGAATTTAATGTGTTTCAGATGAACGATACGCATCCGACCATTGCTGTTGCAGAATTGATGCGTATTCTGATGGACGACAAGCGTCTTACATGGGATGAAGCATGGAAGATAACCACCAGTACAATGGCTTATACCAATCATACGCTATTACCTGAAGCGTTAGAAACATGGCCGGTGGATATGATGCAACGTCTGTTGCCGCGTTTGATGGAAATCATATTTCATATCAATGAACTCTTCCTGCATGATATCTCGATGAAATGGCCTGGTGATAGTGAGCGCCAGGCAAGAATGTCATTAATCGCAGAGGATGGGCAGAAGCGTGTACGCATGGCTTATCTTGCGATAGTGGGCAGCTTTTCCGTGAACGGTGTTGCTGCATTACATTCAAAATTACTGTGCGAAGGGTTATTCAGGGATTTTTATGAACTCTGGCCGGAAAAATTTAATAACAAGACAAACGGCGTTACGCCACGCCGCTGGATTGCCTATGCCAATCCGGAGCTGAGTGCGTTGTTAAACGACAAAATTGGTGACGAATGGGTATCTGACCTTAGTAAGATCAAGAGCCTGGAATCATTTGTTGCCAATAATGACCAGGCATTTTTTAAACAATGGGATGATGTTAAACGAGCAAACAAGCAGCGACTCGCTGACCTTGTGGTTGATGCCTGCGGTGTTGTGTTTGATGTGAATTCCATGTTCGATGTTCAGGTCAAGCGTATTCATGAATACAAAAGACAACTGTTGAATATTCTTCATGTTATCCATTGTTACTGGCGAATCAAACAGGATGATGTGGATGAATGGACAAACCGCGCTGTTCTAATCGGTGGTAAAGCTGCACCTGGGTATCATATGGCCAAGCTGATTATCAAGCTGGTAAATAATGTTGCGGATGTAATCAATAATGATCCGGATGTTGGTGACAGACTCAAGGTTGCGTTCCTGCCAGACTACAATGTTTCCAAGATGGAAATCATCTGCCCGGGAACGGATCTGTCTGAACAGGTGTCAACAGCAGGCAAGGAGGCATCGGGTACGGGTAATATGAAGTTTATGATGAACGGCGCGGTTACGATTGGAACTTATGATGGCGCCAATATCGAAATACTCGAGGCCGTTGGTGAAGAAAACTTCTTCCTGTTTGGTCTGAAGGCTGATGAAGTCGAAGCGACACGCCACCAGTATGACCCGCAGGCGATTATCGATAATGATGAAGACCTTAAAGCAGTAATACAGCTTCTCGAAAGCGGGCACTTCAACCTGTTTGAACCACATATATTTGACGACATCATTGGCTCAGTGAAAAGCCCGCATGATCCATGGCTGACCCTGGCAGATTTTCGCAGTTATGTTGATGCCCAGGATATGGCAGCAGCGACTTATCGCGACAGGGAAAAATGGCTGAAGATGAGTGTATTGAATACCGCCAACAGCGGCTTCTTTTCAACGGACAGAACCATGCAGGAATATAACAGGGATATATGGAAACTAAAGCAATCCTGATCAGGTATTGAATCTCTCTACGAACGGTTACCTCGCTAACATTGCACCAATAGTATTGCAGTTAACAGGGTGCCTCATAGCTGAAGTGATACCGCTCTCGTTACTTGTTGAAGCACCAAAGATCAGTAAAGCAATTATAGTGCCCTCTGTTTTCAATGATGCTGTCTGAGCGAAAGTATGCGCAAGGTAATCAACTTAACAACAAGTCAACGTGAAATTCTGGTTGATATCACACCCCAGGTTAAGATCGTGGTGCAAGACTGCGGTATCAAGAATGGTCTGGTGCACGTTTATGCACAGGGTGCGACAGCAGGCATCATGATCCAGGAAAACTGGGATGATAGCGTACAAACCGATGTGGTCAACTTGCTGAAAAAAATGATACCCAAAGGCGTGTGGCTGCATGATGCCCAGGACGGCAATGGCGATTCACACCTGAAGTCGGGCCTCGTTGGTCCGTCTGAAACCATTCCGCTGATCGAGGGCAACCTGGGGTTATCTACCTGGCAGAATATTTTTTTCTGTGAATTTGACGGCCCGAGAAATGATCGCAGGGTTGTCTGCACTGTTATCAGTGCAGACAACTCGTAACTAATACCTGATCACCTAGGAGTCCAGCATCGCGCTGATATCTTTTTCGGCCTCCAGCCAGTGATAATGATCATCGCCATGAGGAAAGCCGGCTTGTTCCCACATGAAGTAGGCATGTTCAGCGATCATCATACGTTTTTCATCTTCTGATATAGCTTTCTTTTTCTTTGCGTCGAGCACTTTGCTTGCAACCGCTTTTCGAGTCGCTTTTTTAGCGCTGACTTTTTTCTTTGCTACTTTCTTTTTGCTAATCTTTTTCTTTGAAACTTTCTTTTTCGTAACTTTTTTCTTGCTCACCTTCTTTTTTGATGAGGCAGTTGCTGTCTTCTTTTTTTTGACCATAAGTATAAGCTCCCGTGTAGCAGCATGGATGGTATGTGGCTGCGTAATGTCTCTAAATAAAATCTGCTCTGTATTTGATCTGATTCATATGAATGATATTTATTGATTCATCAGGTTATCCTTCAGATATTACGATAATGTGAATCCTCCTCTGCTCGCGGCGTGAGTAATATAAAGATATAATTCAGCACCATAAAGATGCATGAGTGACAGGGATGCACAACAATGGTTCTCATTTGTCAAATAACAGGTCTCTAAGGTTTTTTCGCATCTTGCAACAATTCAGCAGGACCAGCATCAGCAAGATGAAGCAAGTTACTGAAATTATTGCGATTATTGTCAGTGTATCAAAAACAGGTTCCATCATCCTCCTCCCGTTAAGTATTTGCTTAACATGATGATTGAGAATTACCGCAATATTCTGCAAGATACTTGCCAATATGTATGATCTATCCAGTAAGGATATCTGGATGCTCCAGACTATCACTTTATCCTTGCTCGACAATAAGCGAGCCGAGACATACAGGATTTCTCTTTTTAAATATCCACCACTAAAGCCATGCGAGGTTTTATCAGAATGGTAACTGCTGATCAGGCAATACAAACAGCCGATCCGAGCAATATTGTTATCTTTGGCGCTGCCGGGGACTTGTCAAAACGTAAGCTCATACCAGCTCTCGTTCGTATGATGTGTTGTGGTTTGGTGCATAGCGATAGTCGTATTCTGGGTGTTCTGCGTAATCGTAGCCGGCAGGAATGGCTTGACCAGTTGCGTGCCGGACTACAGGAATTTTCACCACACATTGAAATGGATGATGACAAGTGGCAAAGATTCTCATCATGTCTGAAGATCGTTGATGGAGATCTGGATGACGAAACAATGTATCAGCGACTTGCTGAGTCACTGGAAACACTCGGTGGTACAAAAAACGCAATGTTCTACTGTGCCATACCACCAGCATGGTATGGCAAGGTGGCCAAGGGCTTGCGTAATGCAGGCCTGGTTCACGAAGATGAGGGATACCGTCGACTGGTAATTGAAAAGCCATTTGGCAGCGACCTCGAGACCGCCTCTGCACTGAACACAGAGCTTCAAGCCGTGTTTGATGAGAACCAGATATATAGAATAGATCATTATCTTGGTAAGGAAAGTGTACAGAATCTACTGGTCTATCGATTTGCCAATAGCATCATGGAGCCTCTATGGAATCGTAATTACATTGACCATATACAGATTTCAGCATCGGAGACGCTCGGTATTGAATACCGTGCCAAATACTACGATCATTCTGGAGCCTTACGCGACATGATACAAAGTCATCTCATGCAGATGATGACTCTGGTTGCGATGGAGCCACCTGTTGAGTTTACTGCAGATGCCGTACGTGATGAGAAAATGAAGGTACTCAGAGCTGTACGCCGTTTTGAACCTGAACAGATAAAAAAACAAACGGTCTCGGCACAGTATGCTTCGGGAACCATTAACAATGAACAGGTTTCAGCTTACGTTGCAGAGGAAAACGTTTCGCCTGATTCAGCAACAGAAACATTTGCTGCTGTACGGTTTTATATAGACAACTGGCGATGGCAGGGTGTGCCATTCATTCTGTGGTCAGGCAAGCGTATGAAATCAAAAGTGTCGGAAGTAATGATTCGTTTTCGCAAGCCTCCTTTCAATCTATTCGATAGTCATGCTTCTGTTCCTGCAGCTAATGCGCTGGTATTCAGACTGCAACCGGAGGGAGGTATCGTGTTGCGTTTAAATGCCAAGAAACCTGGCTTAACCACGGACAATGAAGAAATGGTTATGCACGCACCTTATGCCGCTGATGCAGAAGAGGTGGCGGATGCGTATGAGATTTTGATGCACGATGTGCTTACCGGTGACCGCACCCTGTTTTCACGCTCAGACGAAATAGAGGAATCCTGGTCGATTGTCGAGCCGATACTGGATGCCTGGAAGGACAGGGTTTCAATTGAACGATACCGTGCCGGAACCTGGGATATTCCTGATATGGATGAGTTGACTAGCGATTGCGTTGGTGGCTGGCATAAACCGTCAATCTATGACTAACTTCAAGGTTCTGGCGGATGCAGAAGCCGTTGCCAGGGAAGCGGCCGCCTACATTTTCAACCAGATAAAAAATTGCGTCGATATGAAAGGGGAGTGTCACGTCGTCTTGCCTGGAGGAACGACGCCGGCGCGTTGCCTTGAATTGCTTGCAGATATGCCTTTGCCGTGGAAGCATGTCCATTGGTACCCGGGAGATGAGCGCTGTTACCCGGCAGGGCACGCCGAACGCAATGACACGATGATTCTCAATAAGTTATTCCATGGCAGAAAAGACGGTACTGTGAATTTTCACCCAATACCTGCTGAACTGGGCCCTGAGCTGGGTGCAGAGCGATTTGCCGAGCGGATAAATGCTACGGCCGGTATAGATATCGTGGTACTGGGCATGGGCGAAGACGGTCATACCGCCAGCCTGTTTCCTGAAAACCCCGCGTTAAATGACTCAAGCAGTGTTGTTCCGGTATACAATGCCCCCAAGCCACCGACTGAACGTATTTCCTTGAGTTTGGCTACCTTAAAGAATGCCGAAATATGTATTGTAATTGCAACTGGAGCGAATAAAAGCGAGGCCCTGGTAAACATACGAAATGGGCTGTCATTGCCGGTAAGTATGGTTGATCCCGATGTCTGGTTTGTCGACAGGGCTGCATATGAACCAGGTCACTGATCGCAATAAAAACAACGAAGCACGCGGCAGGTATTGAAAAATAATTTCAACAAATTACTAGCGCAGGCATAATGTTTTTATTGTTATCAATTATCTACCAGCACGCGGTCATCGTATTCTGACTCAAAAAACAACTTGTGCTTGGCTTCTTCCTTGGCGAGTCCAGCCAGCACTTCTTTGAGCTGGCTTTCAGGCACTTTCTCGGCCATATCGCTGTAGAGTTCATAGGCTGCACGCTCTCGTTTCATGGCAATAATAAGAGCATCCTGGTAAGAGATATCATCGCTTTCATCAACTTCTACCAGGTAGTCTGATATTTTCAAGTCCAGCACCTCCTGTTCTGGCGTAAGTTCATGTTCACCGGTTTTAACTGCGAGCAAGCGTTCCTTGTGTCGCTTTTCTTCTTCAGCAAATTCGAGTAACACTTCTTTCATGCCAGCTTTTTCTGCGCGCCCGGCGAGACTGGTATAAAAATCTGCTGCCTGTTGTTCCTGGTCAATGGCATAGTCCAGTATTTCATCAATAGTATTCATATCAACTTATCTCCTGGTCTAATTCTGTATACATTTCTGGTCTCAGAAAGCGGTCGATGCCGCGTGCTGCGTGGTGACCATCTTCAATAGCGCTTATTGCATCAGCGGTACGATTGGCGACATCGCCACCAACAAAAACTTTTTCCAGGGAGGTATGCTGGTACTCGCCTGGTGTGAATCTGCCCCATTCAATAGCCAGCTGCTCCTGCACTTCTTTCGACAGGTAGTCGAGATTGCTGCCCTGACCAATAGCAGAAATAATGCAATCATAGGTATCTTCATGCATACGGTCTTCCTGAAGTACCGGGCGTGGACGACCACCTTTTGGATCCTGCACCATCTCTGCTTCACCCCATTTGATTATGACCTGTTTTTCGTCCGGGGCATCCATTATTTCAACGGGTATCGCTTGTGTCACGATGGTACAGGCTTCTTCCTGCGCTTCGTGTATTTCTTCAATGTCTGCCGGCATGTCGGAAATACGCCGGCGGTACAGAATAGTGACGTCTGCACCGAGGCGCCGTGATACGCGTGATGCATCCATCGCAACGTTGCCGCCGCCGATGACAGCCACCTTGTTGCCTATGCCCGGGTCACGTCCACTGGCAGCATCAGCCAGCACCTGCAAACCGGAGAGTACGCGTGGATGATCTTCGCCGTTTATACGCATACTCGACGGTACCGATAATCCAGTCGACAGGAATACAGCGTCATAATCATTCAACAGGGATTCGAAGCTAATGTCTGTGCCTATACGGGTATTGTTCCTGATCTCAACACCGAGTGAAACGATATAATTAATATCCTTGTCGAGTCCGCTGTCGGGTAATCGGTAACCTGGTACACCGTAGCGCAGCATGCCGCCGGCTTTGTCCTGCGCCTCGTAAACAGAGACTTCATAACCTTTCTTGCGCAGGTAATAGGCCGCGCTCAAACCGCCCGGGCCGGCGCCTATGACGGCAACCTGCTTGCCATTTTCTTCGATGTTGTCATTGAGGATGCGCGCGTAGTCCTTTGCATCAACCTGGTCGACGATATGACGCTTGAGCCAGCGTATTGCAATCGAATCACCCTGAAGGCCAACCGGGCACACCGATTCACAGCGGCGGGTACAGATGCGGCCACAGGTTGCGGGGAAAGGATTCGTGCGGTACATCAGGCGCAGTCCCTCATCGTAATCACCGTCGCGAATGCTCTTGATGTAATCAGGCACATCCATGTGTGCTGGGCAGGTCGCCACACACATACCGCATTCAATACAGCGGTCAGCTTCCTTTTTTGCCTGTTCGACATCATAACCTTTGACCACTTCATCAAAGCCTTCAATGCTTTCATCGGGTGAGAGCATTTCCATCTCGATACGCCTGGGAGGATAAAGGTGGTAGGATTTTTCGCGGCGGTAACCCAGTTCATTATCCTGCCAGTGCTTTTCTTCGACGCCGGCAACAAACATGAAATCGGCAGGTTCGCGCGAGGTCCAGATGTATTCGTTGCTCAAACGTAAAGAGCCAGCCGTGCACATGTCTACGCAGAGCGCACACCAGCAGCAGCGTCCGTAATCGAAACGCGGGCGCAGGCCGCTGTCGCCCTTGTTGCCGCTATATTTTTCTACCGGCACCATGTCGATGGCGTCGTTCTGACAGATTGTGTGGCAACAACCGCAGCCGACACAGGTATCAGCGACATTGATGTGAAAACCGCGATAGGAAGGCGAACCCGGACGCTCCTCAATCGGTCGCATCGAGGTGTAAGGCTTCTCGAACGCGCGCTGCCAGACGTAGAAGGGCGATAACAGGTCTTTCAGGTTCATCGCTCAATCTCCGGCGGATAAGTATGTAACGAAACCATCAAGCCGGCGATATCGGCGATGTTCGTTCCTACTGCGAGCTTTTCCATCACCGCGATTGCATGCGTGTAACTGGGCCCGCGTACGAACACACGGCGTATGTACTCGGTACCATCGGTCACCATGAAGTATCCATATTCACCGCGTGTGCACTCGGCTTTAACGTATGTTTCACCCGGCGGAATTTTCCAGTGCAGTACATTCGGCATCTCAGCCTGCAGCGGGCCGGAACGAGGCATACGATCCATGCACTGGCGTATCAGACTGATGCACTGGCGTGTCTCCTGCAAACGCAGGTAGGCGCGTTCATACGCATCTGCGCCAGTACCGCTGATGATATCGAAATCGAGCTGATCGTAAACAAGATAAGGTTCGTCTTTGCGCAGGTCACGTTTGATTCCACTGGCACGCGCATTCGGCCCAACGATACCGTAAGGGTCAACCATCTCCGGTGTAATAATACCCAGGCCTTTGGAGCGTGCCTTGAAAACGACGTTGTTGTACATCACGCGCTCGACCTGGTCGAGCAACTTCTCGGCACCGTCCATGACTTCTTTCACGCGCTTGTCGAAATCTTTCGGCAGATCGAAGCGCACACCACCGGGTACCATATACATGTGGTAGATGCGTCCACCGGTCATTTCCTCGAACAGGTCGAGCACATAGTCGCGGTAGGCAATGGTCCAGTTAGGAACTGTGTACAGACCGAACGCACCACTCTGGCCCCCGATCCACATCATGAAGCTGGCAAGGCGCATCATTTCCAGGTTAAGCGTGCGGATCCACTGAGCGCGCTCAGGCGCTTCGATACCGCTAAGCTGCTCAAGTCCTTCGGCATACAGGTATTCGTTGAAGGCCGGTTCGGGTACGGCGATACGGCACACAACGGTAAAGTTCTGGATATAGTTGCGACCTTCCATCAGTTTTTCGAAGGCGCGGTGCAGGTAACCGACATGGGTTTTACACTCGATTATTTCGTCCCCATCCAGTGTTAGCTCGAGTGACATGTTGCCGGTGATACCCGGGTGCTGCGGCCCCTGCCACAGCTTGACGTACTTGCCCGATGACATGTCGACAGGTTCGGGCTGGGAAAAATCCAGTGAGGCGGAATGGCCGGTCAACTGTGTCATTCCTCATCGCCTCCGCGGTTTGGATAAAACTGCACTTTCATGTATTGCCGGGGTTCTTCACTCTCGCGGTCTACATGACCGAAATGCTCGGTACTATAGGCTGCGGTGTCGAAGTCTCGTCGCATCGGCGGCATATCATCCCAGCCTTCGAGCATGAAATCCTCGTGGAGACGCGGGCTGCCGGGAAAGTTGATGCCGTACATTTCGCGCAGTTCACGCTGGTAGGTCCACGCCTGTGCCCACAGGGTGTGGATCGAGGTCATCTCGGCCTTGTCGCGATCGATATCAACATGTACACCAAGCATGGTGTGGGTGACATAGTTCTGCAGCATGTATACCAGAGAGAAAACGCCATCCTCGATGTAGTCGATACAGGTGATGAAGTTCAGGTGGGTATATTTCTCGCGATCACGCAGTTCGCGGATCAGGGTTTCGGCATGATCTCTGGTCACCTTGAATGTCGTTAGACGCTCATGGCGTTCGGTGATATCGGTGATATCGAAATCCCGTTCCAGTCGTTCCAGTAATGCGCTTGTTAAGTTACCCATTCCACTCACCAGTTGTAGTCAGGCATATTCCAGTTTTTGATGATCTTTTTCTGGTTGGCCTTGTACCAGTCGAAGTTTTCCACATAGCGATTGGCACCATCGCAGCTACCCGCCTTGATATCATTCTGTAGTTCCATAATGCCGTGCAGCAGGGCTTCCGGGCGCGGCATGCAGCCGTTGATGTACATATCAACCGGTATATACAGATCGAGACGGTTGATCGTGTTATAGCTGTCAAAGTACATGCCACCGTTTGCCGGGCAGGACCCCAAAGCAACAACGAACTTTGGACCCTGCATCTGTTCGTAACTGCGGATGATGCGTTTGAGTGTTTTCACCGAGACATAACCGCCGATAACGAATACGGATGACTGCCGAGGAGTCGGACGGCCGGCGACACCGAAGCGGCTGATGTCGAAACGCGAGGTCATCAGCGGACGCAGTTCGATAGAACAGCAGCCGGTGCCAAAGCCGAGTATCCATAAAGAGTTCGCACGCGCCCAATTGGCAAAGTCCTCGATTGCCTTGATCGGGTAGGGTTCGTATTTCTTCGGACGTGCGTTGCTGAACAACTTTCTGTCTTCTTCAGACAGGCCATCATTTGCCAGCACGTCTTCCTGTTCAGGAATGTCGTCTGCACCGGTGATTTTCAGCATACTGCAACCTCCAACTCATCTGGAAATTTTATTTTCACCGCAGAGGCGCAAAGCATGCGGAGTTGTTGTTTTATTGTTATGTCATCTCGACTGACTAATTTTGCAAGGAGCGAAATTGAACGGACGAAGGACGGCCCGGAGGGCGAATTACAGCAAGTCATTGGTAACCGCGGAATGGGGAGATATCCAGCTAGTTCGACGTGCAGACCTCTCGACTCACTGAGCCTGCCTTGAGCGTCGTCTAAGGGGTTGCTCGAGATGACAAATAGAGAAAACCGCTGTGTTCTCTGTGTCTCTGTGGCAAATCTTTTTTGATAAATCATGATACGAATACCATCTGTGCGTACACAATTGCCATTATCCCGATCAGGGTCGGGATCTTGAAGAAAAATCTGATTGCCTGCTCCACACGGAAGCGCGGAAAAGCCACCCCCACTATGATGGCGACCAGGTATATCAGTAGTGTCTTGATCATCAGCTCAATCCAGCCGGTGGCACCACCGAAGAACAGGTTCATGAACAGGATCAGCTTGGTCGCGCCGAACAGCGCGCGGTTGGTCTGCAGCATCGACAGGTAGGCGCTATGGAATTCAGTCGGCGGTCCGATCGGAATTTCCTGCGGGGCGAGAAAAATATCGAACGGCGAATAGCCAGTCATACCAAGGAAGGCCAGCATCGCAGCGAGCACGGCGAGCCAGTTGGTAAACAGTGTCCAGTTTTGCCAGCCACCCTGTTGTGCAGCGACAATCTCGGTAAGCGACAGCGTGTCGTACTGGATCACGATCGCTATCACAGCAAGCACGAACGGCACCTCGTAGGCCGTCATCTGCGACAGGCCTCGGGCAATACCGATCGCGCTATAGGGATGTCCGCTTTCACCGGCCCCCAGGGCCATGCCAAGCTGACCGAAGAACATGAAATAGATGACCAGGAACAGATCGCCGGCCATGCTGAAATTGGAGAACATCTCGCTGCCGTAGATCACCGGAATAAATGCCAGCGTGCCGATGCCTCCGGCAAGGCGGAATACCGGTCCGAGATAAAACATGACGCCGTGACTGATCGCGGTGCGTTTGAAAATGTTTTTCAGGATGTTGATGAACGGTTGACGGTACGGAATACCGATACGGCCCTGCACCTTGGCTATCAGGCGGTAAATGAACGCCGTGACCAGGAGGCCGTAGAAAGTCACGATCAACAGCGTTAGCGAAAAATACGCAGCCTTGCTCAACCAGTCGATGTCAGTCATTGACCCAGTCCTCCGTTGAGCAGAAACATTGCGACAAAGTAAATCAGGATGAACAGAGCGTAGGTCTGGCCGTTGCCGTTGTAGAAGACGCGCAGTGTAGAGCCCAGCGTATGGCTCCATTCGACGACCGTATTCCAGAACGCCGTCGCACGCGGCCTGACGAGGAAGCCAAGCGCGCGATCGTAATGTGCGAAAAAGTTATAGGCAAAATGCGTGTCTTCGGGGCGATTCGGGCGTTCTGCTGCGTAGACGATATTGAACTGCTCGACTTTCTGTATCCTGAAGGTCAGCGACATCAGCAACAGCAGAATCAGAGGCACCATCCACACGCCGCCGACCACCATCATTATCATTGGCGCATTCCAGTATCCGTAGTGGGTCTGAAGCGCTGCACCATTCCACACCAGGGTGTTTGCCAGCCAGGGATCAATTGCGACAGAAAGCGGATCAAGCAGCAGTTTTGGATAAGCGGAGATAATCATTATGGCCACGATCATTACAAACTGCGGTACCAGCAGAATGATTGGTGCTTCGCGTAACTCACGATGCTCAAGCTTGCGCTGGCCAAGAAATACGGTTTGTAACAGGCGGAACATATAAAGGAAGGCGACGGCGCTGGAGAAGAACGCAAGGGCGGCAATCCAGTGCCAGCCTTTGTCCATTAATGCGTTGAACAGCATCCACTTGCCACCAAAACCCGTCAGGGGTGGTACGCCGGACATGGCAATGATTGCAATCATTGTGAATACAAAAGTGACCGGCATATTCTTGATCAGGCCACCCATCTTGTACATCAGTCGCTCATTGGTGCGCAGTATGATACCGGCAATAGAAAGGAACAGAATGCCTTTAAATAAAAAGTGATTTACGGTCATGTACAGTGCCGATACCCATCCAAGATGGCTCATCAGTGCGATACCGGTGACGATATAACCGAGCTGGCCCATACTGGAATAGGCAACCAGGCGCTTGATGTCTTCCTGGAAAACCGCCATCAGTGCACCAAAGGTCGCGGTGAGTATGCCTATCCAGCCAAGTACGTAGGCAGGGTCCAGGCCTATATCAGAGCGTACACCCAGGTTGGCTGCAACGATGATAAGACCAAAGACGCCTGCCTTACTGATTACGGCAGAAAGAATAGCGGTGAAGTCATCGTTTGATTCGGCATAGGCATCTGGTAGCCAGACATGAACACCAAAACCACCCATCTTGATAACGAAGCCGATAGCCAGCAGGCTGAACACAAGTCCCATCGTGTCGCCGCTGGCACCGAGTGATGCAATCTCGATGCTGCCAGTAGCGGCGTAATGCACTGCAAATCCAGTGAAGATGAAATAGGCTGAGCCGAGCGAAAACAGCAGATACCTGAGTCCGGGTTTTACCCCTTCACGTCCCAGTGTTACCAGCAGGTAGGAACTCAGTGTCATCAATTCCCAGCTGAAGAAAAACTCCAGCGAGGTTTTTGAATGCAACAGTGTGGCCAGTGACAGCAGCAGTATCGCCAGTAACGGATAAAAGCCCTTGCGCGCATCATTACGGTACATCGCAGCGATGCTAACCAGCAGGCCACCACCAATCAGCAGGTAGCTGAATAACCTGTTAATGCCTTCGAGGTCACGTGTCAGCCAGTAGCCACCGGCAGCAACAATAACCAGCATTGGCAGATCCTTGAGACGTCCATGTACACCGTCTATCAGCAATAAAACAAACCCGGCTACAATTGGCAGGAACATATAAGTGGCATTGAAGTGCATAACAGTCGACATGCCATAACCAGTGCCGAACAAAAGCAGAGCAGCGATAAATACAGGCGTTGTTTGCCAGAAATTCACGCTGATGTTCGCATGATTTTCATCTGCAGCACGTGCATGACTGAACCAGCGGAACAGGTAGGCCGCCTCAAGTAGCGAGCCAACCAGTAGCAGGCTGATCCAGGCATACTCTCCGCCGTCTGCAAGCAGCATGACCAGTTGCCATTTGGCCCAGAAGCCCGGGAAGGGCGGCAGTCCAATTAATGCCGCTATCAGGGTGCCGAGTAAGAACAACAGGCCTGGCCGTTGTGCGATGGCTGACCAGTCATGAATATCTGAACGATTGATAATGCCCGCCAGCCAGAACAGGCCTGCCTTGGCCAGCAGGTGGTTTATGAACAGGCCGCCAACAATGAGTGGTAGTAAAGAACTGGCATCAAGTTGTAAGAGTAATGCCAGTGCCAGGGTAAGCAGGCCCATCTGTCCGATAGATGAATAACCGAGCAGACGTTTGACGTTAATCTGTTTTAAACCGATCACATTAGAGACCAGGAAGGTAATGCCGCCGATCAGAGCGATGCTGTTCATGTAATCAGCCATCAATGGCAGTATCTTGTACACGGCGAAAAACACACCCGCTGAAACGCCAACAGAAATTAACGAAGCAATGCCACTGGGTGCTGTTTCGTAAACATCAAGTCCCCAGCCATTAGCTGGATAGGGTTTAAGTTCGATTAACAGGCTGGTGAGCACAAACAGGCATGCGATAAAGCCAACAGGGCCTTGAACAAGGTGACGATGTGCAATGATGTCATCAATATTCAATGTACCTGCCTGGTAATAGATGAAAATTGTACCCAGCAGGAAAAATGATGATGCAATCGAGGTGGCAATGATGTATTTGAAACCGGCGGCAAGCACGCTACCTGTTCGCTCGATCCCGATTAATGCATAAGTCGCGATTGAAGTGATTTCGATAAAGATGAACAGGTTGAACAGGTCGCGGGTCATGATCATGCCGTTGATACCCATCACCAGAATCAGGTAGAGAAGTAATGCGGATGCATGTTGTTTTAGTAACGGCAGTAAATGCAGGGCTGCGAGTATTGCGGCAGTGTTCACAGCAAGTACGAAGCCACCTTCGTACAGGCCAAATCGCAGGTTGATAGAAAAAGGCGGGGCAATACCGGCTGTTTCGATATCGACAGGCGCTGCGCCGTTCATAATTGCAATCAGGTTAATACCGGAGATAGCGACCATGGCGGCGAGTGCGGCAAGGAAAACCAGAATAGCTGAACCGCGGTGTGCACGGTTGAACAAGGGTACCAGGAAGCCGGCGCCCAGCGCGATGACATAGATGCCCAGTGGCTGCAGCAATACATCATTAATGAGTGTGCTCACCATTTTGACTCCGTGCACTCATCAATCATCAAGGTCTTGCGCGCTTTGTAAATGCGTACAGCAAATGACAGCATTACGGCGGTAACACCGAGGCCGATTACAATAGCCGTAAGTACCAGTGCCGAGGGTACCGGGTCGACTATGCGGCTGGCCGCTTCTGCCATCGGCACTGCATCATTGATGATAGGTGCCGTCCCGCCAGTCACATACCCAATGGATACCATGACCATGTGGATACCGGTATCGGTTAATGAAAAACCGACGATCATGCGTATCATGTTGCGCTGCGTGAGCATGCCCCAGAGGCCGATCAGGATTAAACCCAGGCCGCTGCACAGTACGATGAGAGAAACCGGAATGTCAGCAATAATACTCATAATGGGCCAGTGTCTTCTTTGCGAAAGCGGTCGAGTACAGCGCTGAGTTCGAAACCAACCTTGAGGCCGACAAACACATATATCAACGGAATGGCACCGGCACTGAAGAGTGAGCCATAAGTGCCCAGGTCCATGATACGGTTGTCGAGGAAGCCACCGGCCAGGATCACGCCGAGTACACCCACAACCACATAGCTAAATCCGGACAGGGACTCAATGGTTGCGATCAAGAGTCGACTGATATGTGATTCGGGCAGGGCCAGTAGCAGAAACATGGTACCGGAGGCGATGATGGCGCCTCCCTGAAATCCGCCGCCCGGTGACAGATGGCCGTTCAGGAATACATAGATGCCGAACAGGATCACCATGGGTAATAATAGTTCGGTAGCTGTTTCGACGATTTCACTCGCGGGTTTGTGAACACCCGCGGTTTCTTCAGCGCGATCGCCCTGTTCAAGATCCTCATCATCTTGCTTGCGACGAGTTCGACGTAATAACAGGCCGACACCCGCTGCTGAAATAAACAGGACAGTGACTTCGCCGAGTGTATCGAGACCGCGATAAGTCACTACTACGGCGGTCACCAGGTTGGGTGCGCCCAGTTCCTGTGGACCTTTTTCAGCATAGTATTGACCGAGTTTGGATAGTTGCGTGTTCTCTGTATAGTTCGATGCGAGCTTGAAAAATATCAATGCCAACAGTAAGAGCATCATGAATATAAACAGGCGCTTGATCATTCCGCAGTATCCCTGGCAGAGTTAACACCGTCGGCCCGGTTATCGGACTCGAGCTGGTCAACCACGGTTCTTGACGTTCCGTGTATACCGATGGCATGCGAAGCACGTGCCAGTGCATGTGACGATACGGGGTTAGTCAACATGACAAAGAAAATCAGTATTAAAAGCTTGAATGTCCAGGCCGGGTGCAGAAACGCAATACCAACCAGTACCAGCATGGTGCCAAGCGTAGTGGCCTTGGTGCCGGTCTGGATTCGATTGTAGGTGTCCGGCATTCGTAATACGCCCAGACCGGCTGAAAACAGGAACAGTGAGCCCGAGATCAGCATCAGGTTGCCAATGATTTCGCTAATAGACTCAAGCATGCTCAGTCACCGTTCCTTGTCTTGCGAATGGCGTAAAGAAAAATCATGGTCGTCAGGCCTGACCCTATCGATGCTTCAGTCATTGCTACGTCGGGAGCAGCCAGAACAACATAGACAACGGAAGCGAACAGGCTGGAAAGGCCGGCGCTGATTACAGCGCTGACGATATTGTCCAGCAGCACAGCAAGCAGTCCACCTATCAGGATGCCGGCACAAAGCACCAAAGTGAGCAGGGTAATGACAGGTATCGACATCTGATCAAATACCTTTTTCCAGGTAGCGGGCAACTGCAAGTACGCCGAGAAAGCTGAGCAGGCCATAAACCAGTGCTACATCAAGATATATGTAGCGCTCAAAGTGGTGAGCAAGCAAGGCAATAAGCGCTATGGTGACAATGGTTAACAGGTCGATTGCAACGACACGATCAACCGTGTCGGGACCTATAACAAGCCGCATAATTCCAAATACGATACTGAAAAAAATCAGCAACGCGGAAATGATAACTGTAATTTCAGTCATGCCCATGTCAGTGTGTGGAACCTCAACCGTAAATGACCTTCAGGTACTTTTCGAATTTCGCAGAAATTTCTTCAGTTGCAGCAACCGGATCTATGGCGCTGACGCTGATCCAGTGGACGTATAAAGCATCTTCCTTGATATCGACAACGAGAGTGCCGGGTGTCAATGTGATGGAGTTTGCCAGTGCCAGGCGACCCATGGGAGTCTTTAGATCTGTACTGATCTTTACAATCCCGGGTTCGATATCAATACGTGGTGAAAACACCAGCCGCATCACACTCAGGTTAGCCTTGAGCAGTTCTAACAAGAAAACACCCAGGTACATCAGATAAAAGAAAATCACTTTGGGTGTCCAGCGTACAACGCTGTAAACACGAGAAAATGTCGCAAATGCAAGTGCAATCACCGCAGAAACAACGGCGCCAGTAATTACCGTTTCCTGGGCAAGGGAACCATTTGCTATTAACCAGATGAGCAACAGCGTCAACCAGAGGTTGAGGAATTGTAGTGGTATGTTCATTGAGCTAGGCATCAAACTGAGAGTGTACTCTTATAACCTCAAATGAAAAGTACTGAAATACTACGATATTGTTAACAGCAGCGCAGTTGGGTAGTTATGAGAAAATTTATTGACGTGCATCAAAAAAAATCTGTGACAACAGCCCTCAAAGTCGGCAGATTTTACAGTTGATAATAATGTTCTAATAAGGATCTGGGTGTATGATGCCGCTGTTGTCAAACAAATCCAATTAGATTTCGTCTGACAGGTGGTTTAATCTTTTGTCAGGCATAGCCTGGAGCCGGCTTAGACCGCCGTCAACAATAACCGAGAACACTAATTATGGATAAAGCCGATATTGGCCTGATTGGGCTTGCAGTGATGGGGCAAAACCTGGTTCTGAACATGGCTGATCATGGTTACCGTGTTGCCGTGTTCAACCGTACCACAAGCAAGGTCGATGATTTTCTTGACGGGCCTGCCAGGGGTACAAGCATCATCGGTACTTACAGTTTGGATGAGCTTGTTGCGTCACTGGAAAAACCGCGCAAGGTAATGCTGATGGTCAAGGCTGGAGAAGTGGTTGATCATTTTATTGATGCGCTTGTGCCTCTGCTTGAGCCTGGTGATGTCATTATTGATGGCGGTAATTCCCATTATCCAGACAGCACTCGACGCACAGCTTTGCTACGCGAAAAAGGCTTGCGTTTTATCGGCACGGGTATTTCTGGTGGAGAAGAGGGGGCGCGCCATGGTCCGTCAATCATGCCAGGTGGTGACCCGGAGGCCTGGCCGCTGGTTAAGGAAATATTTCAGTCTATTGCTGCAAAAGTAGATGGTGAGCCATGCTGCCAGTGGGTTGGTCAGGATGGAGCAGGGCATTTCGTGAAAATGGTGCACAATGGTATCGAGTACGGAGACATGCAGTTGATCTGTGAAGCTTATTCGCTCATGGAAAATGCGCTGGGTATGAGTTGTGACGATATGCATGAAGTGTTCAAACGATGGAATACAGGCGTTCTTGATTCCTACCTGATTGAAATCACTGCTGATATTCTGGCGATGAAGGATGTGGATGGAGAGCCACTGGTCGATAAAATTCTCGATACAGCGGGGCAGAAAGGAACAGGCAAATGGACCGGCATCAGTGCGCTGGATCTTGGGGTGCCACTGACACTGATTGGCGAAGCCGTGTTCGCACGAATACTTTCATCATTAAAAGATGAGCGTGTACGCGCGTCAGGCATACTCGGGCCACGACCGAATGTGGCAAAAAACGAAGATGTTGATGACTGTATCAAGGCGCTTCATGATGCGCTCTATGCCTCAAAGATTATTTCATATGCCCAGGGTTTTATGCTGATGCGAGAAGCCGCTGAAGAGCAGGGATGGGACCTGAATTATGGCGAGATTGCTTTAATGTGGCGCGGAGGTTGCATCATTCGCAGTACCTTCCTGGGTAATATTCGTGATGCTTTTGACAAAAATCCACAACTTGAAAACCTCGCGCTTGATACGTTTTTTACTGATGCCCTGAGAATGGCCGAAACTGGCTGGCGCAAGGCTGTACTGCTCGCTGTGTCACACGCTATTCCTGCCCCGGCATTTACTTCCGCATTGTCTTATTTTGATGGTTATCGCAGCGAACGATTACCAGCTAACCTGTTACAGGCTCAGCGAGATTACTTTGGTGCGCACACTTACGAACGCATTGATAAGCCGCGCGGCGAATTTTTCCACACAGACTGGACCGGCCATGGCGGCAATGTCGCCTCCACGACTTATGAGGTCTAAGGTAAAAACGACCTAAATAGCTGAACAGGTTTAGCTCACGTCAAGTAAGGATATATCGATTTCGGTATCTCATTCCGTAGATGTTTTATTATTTGAGTAATGTAATTATTTACAGCAAGATGCTTGCCAATATGAAATGGTCATTTATTCACAAACGATCACTCTACAAAGGGTTTTTCAAGCTCACTGGAATAGAACTGAAGCATGAACTCTTCGCCGGCGGTGAAAGCCCGGTTTTGTCACGTGAACTCCTGGATAGAGGGCATGCGGTTGCTGTGCTGCCATATGATCCGGAGCGGGATGAGGTTGTTCTTATCGAGCAGTTTCGTATTGGTGCCTGTGAGGACGAAACCGGTCCCTGGCTGATCGAAGTGATTGCCGGTTTTCAGGAGCCTGATGAGTCAGCCGAAGCCGTGGTGCATCGTGAAGCACAGGAAGAGGCGGGTTGTACCGTGACGGACCTTGTTCCTGTGCATCGTTATTATTCCAGCCCTGGTAGTAGCAATGAACAGATAGTCACCTTTATCGGGCGCACTGATACCTCAGTCGTAGGTGGCATTCATGGGCTGGATGAAGAAGGTGAAGATATCAGGGTGCATGTGGTCAGTAGTGAACAGGCTTTCGAGTGGCTTGATACGGGTCGTATCGATTCGGCGGTACCCATCATTGCGATACAGTGGTTCAGGTTGAACCGTGAAAGTATCCGCAAGCAGTGGCTGGATAACAACAAAGAGTAATAAGTGTTAGCGATAACAACCGCCATCTCATTCATCCAGCATGCGAATATAACCCGTCGGGCATTCACTGGCACACAAACCGCAGCCCTTGCAGTAGTCATAATCGAATACGTAGTAGGAACCGTCAAAAGCGACTTCATCTGTTTTTAAAACGGCACTATCAGGGCAGAGTGTCCAGCAGTTGTCACAGCGCAGGCAGTTACCACAGGCAAAACAGCGATTGGCTTCACGTGCAGCTTCACGTCCTGTCAGGCCGCTTTCGATTTCTGCCTCACCCACACGCTCTTCAACGGGCAGTATGGCTTCTTCTACACGTGGCGCAGGTTCGAAGTACTCCATGTTGAGGCTGGTAAATGAAATCGGCTCCGCTTTATTGAAAGTCGGTAGCTCATTTTTATTCAGATTTGCTGCTATCGCTTCTGCGGCGATTCTGCCGTTGCCGATAGCCTCAGTGACAGTGCCGCCATTACCTTCGATAGCATCACCACCTGCATAGATATTGTCTTTACCTGCAATCTGTCCCCATTCATTAACTTTGAACCATGAGCTTCCGTTAAGCAGATTTTCCATGCCTGTTGCTTCGATCACCTGGCCAATGGCAGGGATGACCTGGTCAACATGCAAGATACTTTCGGTTCCTTCAAATGCAACACGGTGCAGGCGCCCTGCAGCGTTTCGCAGTTTTCGCATGCGAACAATTTCAATGCCGGTCAGTTTCTCACCACGCAGGATCAGGCGCTTGATACCATGATGGTCGTGTATCTGAACACCTTCTTCCAGTGCCTGTTCGATTTCTCTGGGTATCGCACGCATGTCATCTTCAGAAGGGTTTTTCGGATCGGGCAGGCTGCTGTGGATCACAATGTGGGTGTCAACGCCGTTGCGTTTAAGAATACGTGCAATATCGATGGCCGTGTTGCCACCACCAATAACAGCAGCACTTTTCATGTCGGGTACGCTACTCACATCACTCCATCGTTTGAGCAGGTGCAAACCCTCATGCAGATCATTGGGTGTCACACCATCTACACTCCATTCACGGCTTTTCATTACGCCGGGACCCAGGAAGATTGCAGCATAATCCTGCTGCAGCTCCTGTAAATGAATATTGCGCCCCAGCTTGTGATTGGATTGTAAAGTAATCCCCGTATCCAGTAGTCGCTCGATCTCGCTGCGAACAACCTGGCGTGGCAGGCGGTAATCCGGAATGGTGAACAGTGTGCCTCCGGGTTCAGACATTTCATCAAAAATGGTTACCTGAATACCCTGCCTGACCAGGTGATAAGCTGCGGACAGACCGGCGGGTCCGGCGCCAACAACAGCAACGTGTGGCGCTTTTTCTGAAGGTTTGTTTACAGGGTATAGCCATTGATGTGCAATGGCTTCGTCACCCAGATGGCGTTCGATACTGTGAATGGCCAGAGGTTCATCGTACTGCCCGCGGTTGCACCCGGCTTCACACGGGTGTGGGCACACGCGCCCGGTGATTGCCGGCAACGGATTGACCTTGATCAGTATTTCCCAGGCGTCACGTGGATTACCTTCATCCAGTGCGGCCAGGTAGGCTTGGGGATCTTCGCCGGCTGGGCAGGCAGCATGACAAGGCGCACGCCAGTGTGCATGTTCAGGATGCTGGATACGCCAGGTACCGGTCTTGTAACCGAGTGTAGTACCGGGATAGGCAAAGCCGCCACGTGTGAGTTTCATCGTCGTCTATTGCTCCCCGTTCTCTATGCCCAACGCATGCCACCACGTCGAACGGTATCGGCACCATCCGAATCAAGCGCGTCCATGCCTTCACCATCCAGGCAGTAATGTTTGATGTTATGGTCAGCCAGTGCCTGTATGTGCGCAAGTTCTTCAACAGCACGTGCATCATCCTTGTTGAACAGATGACGAAAACGCTGTTGTAGTTTCAGGTAATCCGTCACCGGCCTGGGGTGGCGTATTGGCATGCTGCCAATCAGTTCGCTGCGTTCGAGCTCGATCACAGGAAATAGCCCTGTCTGCACGGCCAGTCGTGCCACCTTGATGCTATGGGCGCTATCATGCCCCCAGCCCAGAGGGCAGGGGCTGTGTATCTGCAGGAAAGTAGGGCCTTCGATTTCCATTGCGCGACGAACTTTCTTACGTAGGTCAGAAGCGTATGCGACTGAGGTGGTTGCTGCATAAGGTATCTGGTGTGCTGCAACAATGGTGAGAATGTTCTTCTTCAAATGACGTTTACCCATGCGTTCACTACCTGGCGGCGATGTTGTTGTCATCGCTGCATGGGGGGTTGAACTGGAACGTTGGATACCGGTGTTCATATACGCTTCGTTGTCAAAGCAGACATAAAGCACGTTATGGCCACGCTCCAGCATGCCGGAAAGGGCCTGGAAACCGATATCAAATGTTGCACCGTCTCCGCCAAAGGCCAGTACCTTGGTCGGTTTACCCTGTGCTTTTAACGCTGCTTCCATACCGGCAGCAATAGCACCGGTATTTTCGAACAGTGAATGCATCCATGGCAGGCGCCAGGCCGACTCGGGCCAGGGTGTGGTAAAGATTTCCAGGCAGCCTGTCGCATTGGCAATCATCACTTCTGGGCCGGCTGCTTCTGTAACCAGTCTGGCGGCAAGTGCTTCGCCGCAACCCAGGCATGCGCGGTGACCTGATTCGATACCTTCGAAGCGCGGCTGGTTTTTGCGCAGGTGTACGAGCATATCTGCTGTAACAGCACGCTTATTTGTTTTCATGAAATAGACCTTTGCTGGTTACTGTCCGTGTTTGCGCTTTCAATTCCATGATCTTCGACCGGCAGTTTCTCCGGTTCCACATCGATGATGCTGAACGCGCGTGGTTCGGGTACCTTGATAGCAGCGTGCAATTTACGGTAGATATCAAGCGGAATATCGCGACCGCCAAGACCAACTGCAAAACTGTGAATCCTGGGCATGTCTGGTTTGCCAGAAAGTGCCATTTGAACTTCAGCTGAAACGATACCGCCATAACCCGGTGAAATTGCACGCTCCAGTACGATTAACTCGGTCAGTCCGGCGCAGGCATGCCTTAGTGCATCGACAGGAAAAGGCCTGTAGCTGCGCAATTTGATCAGTTTTGTTGGGGGCAGTTCTGTGTATTCATCACGTGCTTCACTCAGGGTGCCAAAAACCGAACCCAGGGTGAGAATGCCAATACGTGCATCATCTGGCCCGTCGACACTGAGCAGGCCGCCTGCAGAACGTCCACTGAGCTGTTTCCAGTCGTTGTCAGCCGCAATGATTTCATCTGCAGCATCGAGAAGGGCATGGTGGTGTGAATGCCGTGCTTCGGAATAAAAATCCGGCGACACCAGGGTACCGACACTCGTTGGGTTGGCTGGGTCCAGTGCACGCTTGAAATTAAAGGGTGGCAAGTAGCTGTCGACCATGTCCTGCTCTGGTATATCAATCGGTTCGAGTGTATGGGTCAGTGTGAAGCCATCCATACACACCATGACGGGCAGTTCGGTAGCCTCGGCAATGCGGTATGCCTGGATTGTGGTGTCTACGGCTTCCTGGTTGTCAGCGCAGTAAAGCTGAATCCAGCCGGCATCGCGTACAGCCATTGAGTCCTGCTGGTCATTCCAGATCGATAGTGGTGCCGATATCGCCCGGTTGGCACAGGTCAGTACCATGGGGACGCGCAGACCCGCGATGTTATAAAGCACTTCGCTCATTAATAAAATGCCTTGTGATGCACTTGCCGTGTATGTTCTTGATCCAGCGCTGGCAGCGCCGAGGACCAGTGATGCCGCTGAGAATTCACTTTCAACACTGACCAGTTCACAATCCATTTTGCCATCGGCTACGAGTTTTGCGATGTTTTCCACGATATGGGTCTGTGGTGTTATTGGATAGGCCGCCACGACCTGTGGTCGGCATAGCGCTACCGTTTGGGCAATGGCCTGTGATCCTTCAAGTGCTTTAAGCATTGGCGTTTTGTTTCCATAGGTTGGCAGGAATAGTTTCTGCAGCAGCCTCTATCAAAGCGATATTTTTTTCCAGTACTGCACCAGTGAAACGTTCTTCGAGTGATTGAATTAATGAAGAATGAGGTAGCAGATCAGTGAGTTTCAAAAAAGCGGATAACAGTGCTGTGTTTGGTACCGGGCGTCCGAGATATTGCTGGGCCAGATGCGTAGCGGGCAGTGTGATCAGATTGCTGTTATCGACGTTATTTTCAGTTGGATACTGATCACGACTGTTCGCTGCATTCAGCAGGATGTTGCCACCTGATTTGAGGCCATCCGTAATACTGGGTACATTCATCAAGGCCTCGTCCTGAATTATCAGATAATCCGGCGCCAGAACCTGGCTGCGTCGCTTGATCGGAGTGTGATTCAGGCGTACGAATGCAACTACCGGTGCGCCGCGACGTTCTGCACCAAAAGCAGGGAATGCCTGGGCATGCCAGCCTTCATTGATGGCGGCGGTTGCGAGCAAGTAGGCTGCAACCACGTTACCCTGGCCACCACGACCATGTATACGAACTTCAATCATACAGTGCCAACCATTTACTGGTCTTAATCATCAAAAGATAACCTATGCAGTCAGGGAAATTATCCATCATGGCGATGCCTCTTCAACACTTTTCGATGCTACGTAAATGATGGTTGATAGCTGGCAATATTAAAGAGCCTTGCGTTCAAAATTCAATCCCTGTTCTGCCGTATACTGGTCTTCAGTTAACTTTGCCTGTGCTGCTGCAATTCTTGCAATAGGTACCCGGTGAGGAGAGCAAGAGACATAGTTCAGCCCCACATGATGGCAGAAGCGTATTGACTCGGGATGACCACCCTGTTCGCCGCATATGCCAACACGCAAGTCTGATCTTGATTTACGCCCCCAGTCAACGGTGATTTCCATAAGTCTGCCGACACCTTTGACATCCAGAACTTCAAAAGGATTATGTTGCAGAATGTTGGCTTCTTCATAAAGCGGCAGGAACTTGTTTTCTGCATCCTCGCGAGAGAATGAAAAACTGGCTTGCGTGAGATCATTGGTTCCAAATGAAAAGAATTCTGCGATTTCTGCCAGTCGGCCAGCACGCATACAGGCGCGTACAACTTCAATCATAGTGCCAAACTTGAATTTCAATTGTACGCCATACTCATCTTCAACCTCAGTATGTACCCTGTCTACTATCTCTTTTACCCAGAGCAGCTCCTGTCCTGTACAAACCTGGGGAACCATAATTTCCGGATGCACCTCAAAACCTTCCTTGTTGCACTCAGCAGCGGCTTCAAGGATTGCGCGCACCTGCATGGCGTAGATTTCAGGGTAAGTAATTCCTAATCTTACGCCGCGGTGACCCAGCATCGGGTTAACTTCAAACAGTTCACGTACCTTGTGCAGCATTTGTGTTTTTTTCGCGATGGCGGCATCGACCAGTTCACGTCCACCCGGTGCGAAAGGCTTGGGCATTTGCTTTAAGTCAGCTTTGCGCCTCAACAGGTGCATGGTATTCATCAAATCATTCATACCTTCAACAGCAGCACGTAACTGCTTGAGATGCTCAATTTCCGACTCGAGTTGTTTTTCGTTAGGTAAAAACTCATGGATTGGCGGGTCCAGCAGGCGAATGGTTACCGGCTTGGGTGACATGATCTTGAGTATTTCCTTGAAATCGCCGCGTTGTATTGGGCGCAAACGATCAAGCGCATCCTGGCGCTCTTCCTTATCGGTAGCTATGATCATGTCGATCACAATAGGAAGTCTGTCCTGGGCATTGAACATGCGTTCTGTACGGCACAGGCCAATACCCATAGCGCCATAATCAGAAGCCTTTGTGGCTGCGTCAATAGTATCGGCATTGGTCATAATCTTGAGTCGGGCATATTCATCTGCCCAGCCAAGCAAGGTACGCAATTCATCAGAGAATTTTGGAGGTACCGTAGGGATTTCTCCAAGATAGACGTGACCATTGCCGCCATCAATGGTAATAATATCGCCTTCGTGAAGTATGTTGTCACCGACTTGTGCGGTATGTTTCTCCACATTGACCTTGATGGTTTCTGCACCAGCGACGCAGGGTTTTCCCATGCCTCGCGCGACGACAGCAGCATGTGATGTTTTACCTCCTCGACTGGTCAACACACCCTCCGCAGCAAAAAAGCCATGAATATCTTCAGGCTTTGTTTCTTCTCGTACCAGAATGACTTTTTCGCCTTCCTGTTTTGCCAGTTCTGCTCGATCCGCATCAAACACGATATGACCAGAGGCGGCACCGGGGGAAGCAGGTAGACCTTGCGCGACAGGGAGTGTTTTATAATCAGGATCGAGCATTGGATGCAGGACCTGGTCAAGATCTTCGGGATTGATGCGCATAATGGCGTCTTTGCGGTCTATCAGCTCTTCTTTGACCATTTCGACCGAGGTGCGTACGCGCGCGGTAGCATTCATTTTCCCATCACGTGTTTGCAGGCAATACAGTGTGCCTTTTTCGATGGTGTATTCATAATCCTGTACTTCATGGTAGTGATTTTCCAGGCGATCACGTAATGCAACGAGCTGTTTGTACATTTCCGGCATTATGTCTTGAAGCTCATGTACAGGTTTGGGTGTGCGAATACCTGCAACGACATCTTCACCTTGCGCATTCACAAGAAATTCGCCAAACATGACATTTTCACCGGTTGCGGGATTGCGAGTGAAACCCACGCCTGTGGCACAGTCTTCACCCATGTTACCGAACACCATGGCCTGTACGTTTACGGCGGTGCCATTGGCCATATCTGATGTAATATGAAATTCACGGCGATAATCAACGGCGCGCTTACCCATCCACGAATTGAATACAGCCTTGATTGATAATTCCAGCTGCTCATATACATCTTCCGGGAAAGGCTTGCCTGTTTCACTGTTAACAACCTCGAGGAAGATGTCACTGATCTCATGCAGGTGCTCAGCAGTAAGATCGATATCAGCTGTAACGCCCTCGCGTTTCTTAATATCATCAAAAGGCTTGTCAAATTTTTCATCGGCAATGCCAAGCGCTACTTTGCCAAAGAGCTGAATAAACCTGCGATAAGCATCCCATGCAAAGCGTTCATTTCCCGTTAGTTTGATAAGACCGGGGAGTGTGGCAGTGTTAAGTCCAAGGTTGAGGATGGTGTCCATCATGCCGGGCATCGACAATGCAGAGCCAGAACGTACAGAAAGCAGTAGCATATTTTTAGCATCACCGAATCCTTTGCCTGTTGCTTCTTCCAGATCTTTGATTTGCTGTTGTACCTGGTCCATCAGGTTAGCTGGCAGATCCCGATTTTCTGTAGCCAGATAGTCAAGACAGGCGTCGGTACTAATAACAAATCCGGGTGGGACGTTAATACCAATTTGTGTCATCTCGCAGAGATTTGCGCCTTTACCTCCAAGTAATTTCTTGTTTTTTCCGTCCCCCTCTTTAAAGGAAAAAACATAATGTCCATTCGTTGTCTGCGTAGATTCCGCCATTATTCTCTCCTGACAAGTCAGTAACTGACTGTCTATAGTTTTTTATTTTTTATCTTTTTTGCTGGTAGCTGATTATGTATGCGAACACTAGAGATAGGTATTTATATTGTGTCGTATCACAGTTGATCATATTGCATTTTAGTATTTAATTTATTACGAAAATATGACCCGTAAAATTGATACACATCAATTAAAGCAGGATGAATATGCGCTGCACCAAAGTGGAAACGCGATGCACCAAAGTAGTTGGCTATGGCGAGTTCAATATTCATTGAATATCACTATCCCATATGGGTAGCTGATGCAGTGCCAGAAATTGTGCGCTGTGGTTTTTGAGTAAGGATATTGCTGTTTTCAGTGTATCGACCTTCGATGAAATAAATGTGTTAATCATTACTCTACAATGTTACCCATAGCGATAAACGAAGCCTGGTGATTCCAGTTATTACAATTTTTAAGCATTAAATATGCCATCTTGAAATACCATCAGGTTTCCTGCCAAAAGTGCAGTAATAAATTTTTGCATTATCACTTTTTGACATCAGATTTCCGACAATATGACGCCTTTTAACGGAAGGGCATATTCTAAAATTCTTATATATAACAAACAGATATGGCCACTTGACTTAAGTCAAGTGAAGCCGGGGGGCATTCATGGTATTAAACACCTACTATGTTTAAGGTTTTTGCAGCAGAGCCCTGAACATGGCATATGAATCGTTACTTATACGTATCAAACAAACAGTCATATATAAGGGGATAGTGTCATGTGGAGAATAATCGTAGCAGGTATGTTCCTGTTATTTGCATCAAACGTGGCGATCGCTGCTGTTAAAGCACCGCCAAAAGAAATGTCCAAAGAAACCAGGGAATGTGTCAAATGTCATAAAAAGGACAACCCGGGTATCGTCCAGCAGTGGGGCTCGAGTGCACATTACGGCGCTAATGTGGGTTGTTATGAATGTCATGCGGCAGATCCGAAAGATCCTGATGCCTACATACATGACGACAAGAAGGTCAAAAAACACATCTCCATTATTGTATCCCCCAAGGATTGCGCTAACTGCCATGAAAAAGCCGCAACCGAGTTTGTCGAGTCCCACCACGCCAAGGGTGGACGTATCATCGGCTCTCTGGATAACCTGCTGGCAGAGGTCGTTGAAGGTAATAATTCCCTGAAAACACCGGCCTTCCCCAATGGTGTATCGCCTGCAGCTGTGAGCGGTTGCTGGCAATGCCATGGTTCCCAGGTCAAGGTGATCGGCGATGGCCAACTGGATCCGGCCACCTGGCCTAACACCGGTATCGGCCGCATCAATCCGGACGGCTCCGAGGGTTCCTGCTCGGCCTGTCATTCACGTCACAAGTTCTCCATTGCCCAGGCGCGTAACCCGGAAAACTGCGGTAAGTGTCACATGGGTCCGGACCATCCACAGATTGAGATCTACGAGGAATCCAAACACGGTATCGCTTTCCATGCCAACAAGGACGAGATGAACCTCGACAGCCCCAAGTGGATTGTGGGTGAGGACTACACCTGTCTCTTATACACATCTGACGCTGCCGACGACTTCGCCGTAGTGTAGTTCTCGGGGGGGGGCGGGTCATGAAAAAGTGGGGGGGGGGGGGGGGGGGGGGGGGGGGGGGGGGGGGGGGGGG
>JARFRD010000075.1 GCA_029287435.1 Gammaproteobacteria bacterium | reverse complement strand
TAACGCATATGGCAAAACAGGACATGGCATTTCGAATAGGTCACGGTTTTGATGTGCATCGTTTCAAAGCTGGTGATCACATTATACTGGGTGGCGTTAAAATCCCTTATAGCAGGGCGTTTGATGCTCATTCAGATGGTGATGTTTTGATACATGCTGTTTGCGATGCATTATTGGGCGCAATTGCCAGGGGCGATATAGGCAGACATTTTCCTGATACTGATGACGCTTATAAAGATATAGACAGTCGAATATTGTTAGGCAAAGTTTACAGTCTGGTGCTAGAGCTTGGTTACAAAGTCGGCAACCTGGACGTTACTGTCATCGCACAAAAACCAAAATTATCGACGTATATAAGTGATATCCAGCAAAGTCTCTCTAATTTACTGGAAACTGATAACGAACAAATCAATATAAAAGCGACAACAACCGAGAAACTTGGTTACATTGGACGCGAAGAAGGCATCGCTGTTCACAGTGTTGTCCTTCTCTTCAAGACATAGAAAACACCTCGTAATATCATTTTTTACTGTTTTTTTCGGGAAAAACTGCATTTTTTTTTAAAAATGTATTTACATTTTTAAAATAAAGGTTTAAATAAGCACACAGTTTTTCCACCAAACACCAAAGGGTTTTAACAAGATGTCTCCAGCAAGAAAAAAAGTATCAAAAAAGAAAGTCGCTAAAAAGAAAGTTGCCAAGCGTAGAGTAGCTAAAAAGGCAGCACCAGCTAAAAGCGTAAAAGCGATCAGCCAGGGTTACACAAAGTCACAATTGTTCGCGCGCATTTCTGAAGACACCGGTCTTGCCAGAAAAGATATAGCTGCAGTTTTCGATTCATTGAATGATGTTATCGAAGGTCACGTCAAGAGTCGTGGCGCTGGTGAGTTCAAACTGCCAGGCTTGCTCAAGGTTAAAGTTAACAAGAAGCCAGCTACTAAAGCTCGCAAGAACGTACCTAACCCGTTCCGTCCTGGTGAGCTCATGGATGTGAAAGCCAAGCCAGCACGTAAGGTTGTTAAGGTTCTGCCTTTAAAAGCTTTGAAGGACATGGCTGCCAAGTAATTACTGACCAGCCAAGTAATTATGACCAGATGCATCTGGTTGATATAACTTGAAAAAACCCCGGTAAATCAACAGGTTGCCGGGGTTTTTTTATTGTAGCAAACAATATCGATGAACAAAATACTGTATTTACACGGCTTTAATAGTTCGCCTGAGTCATACAAGGCAAAATTAATGCAGCAGTATATGAATGATGCAGGTCTTGGTGAGTATATCGAGATACCTGTTATTCCTCCGGCACCTCGGGAAGCGATAAACCTGCTTATTCAGTGTGCAACAACCATCAATAATGATTATGGTTTGTCGGTTGTCGGTAGTTCTCTCGGTGGCTTTTATGCCACGTGGTTAGCTGAACAGTTCGGCTGTCGTGCAGTGTTAGTTAATCCCGCAGTCAGGCCACATCTATTGCTGGCAAAATACCTGGGTGAAAATGTGAATTATCATACATCCGAAAAATGGGTGTTCAACGAAACGCATATCGAGCAGTTAAGAAACCTGGATGTCAATCAAATTTCACAACCCGAGCGTTATTTACTCATGGTTCAGACGGGTGATGAAACACTGGATTATCTTGATGCGATAGACAAATATGCAGGTTGCCCATCAATTATCGAGCAGGGAGGCGATCATGCATTTACCGGTTTTGATCGCTACCTTGATAAAATACTGGCGTTTTGTAATGTTACTCAATAGCTATTGCAGTTAATAAATTTAAAACAATAAACGAACAGGAATATCAATGTCACTTGGCCCCGTTATGATGGATCTGGTCGGCCTGGAGATAAGCCAGGCCGAGCGTGAACTACTCAAGAATCCGTTAATAGGTGGTGTTATCCTGTTTACCCGAAACTTTGAATCGGTTGAACAGGTAACCAGGCTCATCGATGAGCTACATGCAATACGTTCGCCGCATTTGCTGGTAGCCATCGATCATGAAGGCGGCCGTGTGCAACGCTTTCATGAAGGTTTTACGCGCCTGCCGGCTGCATCCGTATTTGGCAAGATGTACAAGGATGATCCGGATAATGCACGACGCTGTGCTGAGCAGGCAGGCTGGTTGCTCGCGGCTGAACTGCGAGCCATCGGTGTTGATTTCAGCTTTGCGCCGGTACTGGACCTTGCACATGGCGTCAGCGGTGTTATTGGTGACAGAGCCTTTCATTCGAACCCTGATGTTGTCGCAACCCTGGCATACGCCAGCATGCACGGTATGCTGACAGCCGGCATGCATGCCGTAGGCAAGCATTTTCCGGGCCATGGCGGTGTTGCAGAAGATTCGCACCTGGCTTTGCCGGTTGATCACCGCGATCTGGCAACTCTGCTAAAAGAAGATATCGTCCCGTTTGAAAAAATGATTGCAAATGGTCTGAGTGGCATCATGCCGGCTCACGTTATTTACGATCAGATTGATGACAGGCCAGCTGGCTACTCACAAGTCTGGTTGCAGGATATCCTGCGCGAGCGCCTGCGCTTTCAGGGCGTTATTTTCAGTGACGATCTGAGCATGGAAGCCGCTGGTATTGCAGGTAACTATGGTGAACGCGCACAACAGGCGCTGGATGCCGGCTGTGACATGGTGCTGGTATGCAATCATCCTGAAGGCGTAGAAGATGTGGTCGCGCATCTTGATGGTTATTCCGATCCAACCTCACAGTTACGACTTGTTCGTATGCACGGCAGAAAACGCGCGCATTTTGACGAGTTGCACAACAGTTATGACTGGCAGCAGGTTTCTACCATGATTGCCCAACTCGATGAATCACCCTGGATGGAAATGGATGTCTGATTCTGACTCAAATACTGTCGATGTACAGGCAGTGCTGCACAAGGCAAAACTCGTTTTTGATACACCTGTAATCGAACATGAGATCGAAAAGCTCGCTCAACGTATTACAGAGCGTCTAAACGGTACTAATGTACTGGTTCTGTGCGTAATGCAGGGCGGGCTCATGTTTACCGGGAAAATCATGCGCTATTTACCGCTTGATGCAGAGTTCGATTATATCCATGCAACACGCTACAGTGAAAAAACCCATGGGCAAGCACTGGAGTGGATTGCTTATCCGAAAAAGCCGCTGAAAGACAGGACAGTGTTAATTCTCGACGATATTCTTGATGAAGGTCATACGCTCGCTGGTATACGCGCGTATTGTAAAGAGCAGGGTGCCCGCGAAGTCATTTCCGCCGTGCTGTTACAGAAAAAGCATGAACGTCTGGCTCCAGAGGTTGAATGTGAATACATTGCACTTGAAGTTGAGGATCGCTATGTGTTCGGTTATGGCATGGACTACAAGGGCAAATTACGCCATCTCGATAAAATTTATGCAGTTTAGGGGAGTTTTATGCCAGCAGTCATAGGCATTATTGGTGGTAGTGCTTTCAGTGAAATTAAAAACCTTGATCTGTGCAACAGGGTAGAAGTTCAAACCCCCTACGGAAAACCATCCAGCCCGTTCGTAGAAGGCAGCATCAACGGTCACGATATCCTGTTTTTGCATCGCCATGGCCTGGACCACAGCATTGCCCCGCATGATATTAACTACCGAGCCAATTTATGGGCATTGAGGGAACGGGGCGTCACCCATGTAATTGCGACTGCTGCCGTCGGTGGCATTACAGAACACATGTCGCCGATGACGCTGATGACACCCGATCAGATTATCGACTATACCTATGGGCGTGAGCATACCTACAACCATCCTGGCAGAGGATCGGTTGATCATGTCGACTTTACCTGGCCATATGATGGAGATCTGCGCAACTTGTTCAGCAAGGCTGCAGTTAATCTCGGCATGCCCTTTATATCCCGCGGTACTTACGGTGCTGTACAGGGACCCCGGCTGGAAACATCGGCTGAAATTCGAAGGATGGAACAGGATGGTTGCGATGTTGTCGGCATGACCGGTATGCCGGAAGCAGGACTCGCGCGCGAACTCGGGCTTAGTTATGCAAGCATTGCAGTCGTCGTAAACTGGGCGGCCGGCAAAGGTAACCAGGCATCGATTTCGCATGACGAAATGAACAGCAATATAAAAGCCGGCATGATCAATATCCACAAACTACTGGCAGAAACATTGAAGATGCTGCTGGAATCATGAGTTACTCTCCACGATAGGCGTCGACATGGAAATCATTCAGGCACTCGGCGGCCTCGGCCTGTTCCTGCTTGGCATGATAATCATGACCGAAGGACTGCGTGAACTCGCAGGCGATGCTATACGATCCGCCTTGATGCGTTTCACCTCCAGCCCTTTTACCGGTGCTGTTACCGGTGCGATAAGCACAGCAATTCTGCAGTCATCGAGTGCAACCACGGTTGCCGCGGTTGGCTTTGTCGGTGCCGGCCTGATGACGTTTACTTCTTCACTGGGCATTATTTTCGGTGCCAATATAGGCACAACGATAACCGGCTGGCTGGTGGCTTTACTCGGTTTCAAACTCAAGCTTGGCACCATCATGCTGCCGGTTATTCTTGCTGGTGCCATCTTGCGACTGTTTACCCGCGGCAAACTCGCGTCCACCGGTTATGCACTGGCTGGTTTTGGCCTGATCTTTGTTGGCATCAGTGCCATGCAGGACGGCATGGCTGGTATGCAGGGCATGATTACACCTGCAACATTGCCAGCAGATACATGGCTGGGACGAATTGAGATTGTTTTGCTGGGTGCGCTGGCCACGGTTATCACCCAGTCCTCAAGTGCAGGTGTGGCAGCAACCATGACGGCCTTGAATGCCGGTGCGATCAGTTTCGAACAGGGGCTGGCATTGATCATTGGTATGGATATCGGGACAACAGTGACCGCGGTACTGGCTACCATTGGCGGTTCTACGGGTGCGCGCCGAACCGGCGTTTCACATTTGATCTATAACCTGTTCACTGGAACCGGGGCACTGCTGTTAATCACGCCGTACATTCTGTTCTGGCAATATTTCATGCCGGGTATGCTGGAGCAGAATGCCGAGATAGCGCTGGTTGCATTTCACACCCTGTTCAATACCTTTGGTGTGATGCTGGTCATTCCCGTTACCGGGCAGTTTGCGCGACTGATGATAAAACTCATACCCGAAAAAAAATCACCGTACGCGCTCAATCTCGACAAAGGGTTGCTGGACACACCTGAATTCGCCCTCAATGCCGCACAGCATGCCGCACTTGTTGAATACATCACCCTGTTAAATCATATCGATGCCGTTCTTGTTGGAAACCATGCTGAAAAACGGGCTGATCTGACGCGTATGCAAACCGCACTGGATGAAACACATACCTATATCGATGACATTCACCTGCAGGGTGCACAAGATACGAACTGGGAGAGAATGCTCGACCTGGTCCATACGCTGGATCACATGCAGCGTCTGCATGAACGTTGTGAAGAAGATGAGGACCGCGCGATAACCGCAAGGGAAACAGAAGACCTGTCAGAGATTCATGACATGCTGGCAAACATGGTGATAGACACGATAGAAGCCATCAAGGATGATAACTGGGAATCGATTGTGCAAACGTCGCTGAAAACCAGTAACACGATTAACGCGCAAGTTGACCCGCAGCGTCACAGAATTGCCGCCCTTGTTGCCGAAGACAGAATATCAGTAGCTGCCGGCACAGACTGCCTTGAAGCCATACGCTGGTTGAGACGGGTTGCGCATCATGTGGCACGTATCAACTATCACCTGCAAAGGGCGTTGCTTGCCAGTGGTAAGTAACGCCATGACGGATAGTTATTTTGGCATCTGACATCACCCTGAAACGCAGTTTGTCATTACCCATGCTGGTGCTCTATGGCCTGGGCACGACCATCGGTGCCGGGATTTATGCCCTGGTTGGTGAACTCGCTGGCATGGCAGGATACCTCGCGCCGGCTGCATTTCTGGTGGCATCGGTGATGGCCGCATTAACGGCGCTGAGTTTTGCCGAGATGTCAGGACGCTATCCTCGCTGTGCCGGTGCCGCACTTTACGTCAAGGAAGGTACTACATCGGAGCGTCTGTCACTGCTCGTTGGTCTGCTGGTTATCTGTGCCGGCCTGGTGTCTTCAGCAGCAATCATTAACGGATTCATCAGCTACCTGCATGAATTCGTTGAGTACGACCGCACCATGGCCATCATCATTGTATGCTTCGCTGTCGGTGTAATTGCAGCATGGGGCATAGCGGAATCTGTTGGCATCGCTGCGTTTGTGACCCTGGTTGAAATTGGCGGCTTGATACTGGTTATTACGGTTAGTCGTAGTGGACTGGCAGAGTTACCGGATCGTTGGCATGAGCTGTTACCTGATATGGATTTAACCAGCTGGGGCAGTATCTACGCTGGCTCCTTGCTCGCTTTTTATGCTTTTATCGGCTTCGAGGATATGGTTGAAGTCGCCGAAGAGACACGCAACGTCAGGCGTACGCTGCCGCTAGGGATCATACTCACGCTTGGTATCACCACCTTGCTCTATATGGCTGTGATGATTACGGCTGTATTCGCCATGCCACCGGAACAACTGGCTGGTAGCGAAGCGCCGTTAAGTCGTATCTATGAGCACTATACGAACAGTAATCCAATGATAATCAGCATCATCGGTTTATTTGCACTTATCAACGGTGCATTAATCCAGTTGATCATGGCTGCAAGGGTGTTATACGGTCTGAGTTCGCGTCAATTGCTCCCAGCAGTGTTCAGACAGGTAAATGCCAGAACCAAGACGCCTTTATTCGCTACGATATTTGCTACTGCTGCTATTATGACGCTGGCGCTTGCCGGGAGGCTGGCAACACTTGCCGAAGCTACATCGCTGATCATGTTGTGCGTATTCGCACTGGTCAATCTTTCACTGATACGTGTCAAACAACGTGATCCTTCTCCGCATGGCCTGATTGTATTCCCGATATTTGTGCCTGTGCTGGGATTCCTGCTGAGTACGGGCTTTGTCCTGCTTGAAGTTATCGGCTGGTCAGGCTGAGTTCTGCCACCAGTTCGCAATAATCTGGCCAACGGCAGGATTGACCAGGTAGCCATATGAACGGTGGCAATTAAGACCTTCTTCGTTACGGAAGAAGTTATAGATACCGTCACAGTGGTCTTCAATGGTATCGATCAGGCCCAGTTTAATCATATTCCTGAAGTCATCCTTGAAGTGCCGATCCAGCGCCGTAACATCGCCGACTGAAGCAACGTTGTACCAGTGCTGAATATTTGCCGGATAACGGCGATGATTTTTTTCTTTATGACCGAGCAATCGATGCTGCACGAAATTCATGCCCAGTGGGCTTCCAAGCGTCAGGAAATCGATTTTGTCTTTGCGGTGCTCAAGATGTGTCATTTCCCAGAACGTGTCATAGGCGATAATAGAGCCGAGGCTATGACCTATCACAAGCACCTTGTCACCATCTTTAAGTAACGGGCGCACCGTTTTCTTCACTATTTCACGAATGTGATAGGCGATATTGTCGTGATTTTCGAAATAGCGTTGGGTCTCTTTGATGGTCTCGATTGCAGGGCCCGGTAACCAGCGGATAATGAACTGGAAATGATCGGCAATGGTGTACAACATGCGGTCGATGCGTTTGTGCCAGGCGTTGGCTTCTCGTACATCAGAGGGTGAAGGGCCATGGTTATTGATCAGGGTATCAATCCAGGGTATGTCCCGGGTTCCATCCTTGTGTATGTTGTAAAACGTATAATTCCAGCCGACCAGGTGGAAATGATCCTTATATAGCTGCAAATCACTGGCAATTTCGGGCGCGGCTCGCCTTATACCTTCAATCATAGTGCGCCACAGCAGATCCTTGTGCAGATTTTCCGGAGGCTTGGGATTTTTGCCTGGTATGAAGATGATGTGTCGTTTGTCCATATTGCTTGGTCAGCATGCTCCCGTGCGAACAAATCATGTAGACTTCGCTTCAGATTACCTTAAGCGCATTATTTAGCAAGAGCACCCGATTCATTGACTTCTAAAACATACATTAAAGGCAAGGACCGCGATCTGGAGTCTTCCATTGATACCATGCTGGCAAAGCTGGAAACGCTCGGCATCGAGATTGAAGAAGCATCCTGGTTGAATCCTGTCCCTAATGTGTACTCTGTACATATTCGGGACAGGGAATGTGGCCTCATGTTCACCAATGGCAAGGGCGCAAGTCGAAAAGCCTGCCTCGCCAGTGCGTTGGGTGAATATTTCGAACGCCTGAGCTGTAACTATTTCTTCGCGGATTTTTATCTGGGTAAAGAATTCTCTAAAGGAGATTTCGTTCATTACCCGAACGAACAATGGTTTATATCACAAAATGGTGAAATGCCAGAAGGCTTGCTCGATGACACCCTCTGGAAGTATTACGATCCGCATAGCGAACTGCAACCGCACCAGATATTCGATACCAACTCAGGTACAGGAGAACGTGGAATATGTGCAGTGCCTTATCACCGTGTTCGGGACGCCGAAACCATCTGGTTTCCGGTCAATTTCATTGGCAACATCTATGTCAGTAACGGCATGTCTGCAGGTAATACCGCCAATGAAGCCCGAGTACAGGGTCTGTCTGAAGTATTCGAACGTTACGTAAAGAACAAAATCATTGCCGAAGGTATTTGCCTGCCAGAAGTACCGCATGAGGTTATCGGTCGATTCCCGAAGATTGCCGAGGCAATTAATGAGCTGGAACAGCATGGCTATCACCTGCGCGTGGCTGATGCTTCATTGGGCGGGCGTTACCCGGTAATGAGTGTGACCCTGATCAATCCCAAAAACGGTTCTGTGTTTGCTTCCTTTGGTGCACATCCGTGTTTTGAGGTTGCGCTTGAACGTACAGTCACTGAACTGTTACAGGGCAGGGGGCTGGATCAGCTCGATGGCTTTCAGCAGCCCAGTTTTGATCTCGATGAAGTGGCTGATCATCACAATCTTGAATCTCACTTTATTGATTCCAGTGGCCTGATTGCGTATGACTTCTTCAAGAATACGCCCGATTATGAGTTTTCAGACTGGGAGCATGATGCAACAACCCATGACGAGTTTGATTACCTGTGCAATATTATCCATGACATGGGCTTTAATATTTATATCGCCGATTACGAACACCTGAACGTGTATTCCTGCCGAATTATTGTTCCCGGTATGTCGGATATCTATCCCGTGGATGACCTCGTCTGGCAGAATAATAATGAAGGTGCATTATTCCGTGAAGAAATCCTGTCCTTGAAACAGCTTTCAGGCGAACAATGGCGAAATATCTTTAAACGCCTTGAAGAAGCTGGCTACAATGATCTGCAACGTGTCGCAGAATTCATTGGTATTGCACCTGATCCGGGTACGCCCTGGGCAACATTACGCATCGGTGAGCTCAAAGCGATGCTTTGTCTCGCCATGCGGGATGAACAGGCCAGCGACTGGGTCGACTGGTGTGTGCAGATCGATCAACTTGGTGAACAACGTACCAATGCCTACCGATGCATACATGCATTGCTCGAGATAAAGACAGATGAAGGCCGCAACTATGACGAATACATGGACAGTCTGTCGCTAATGTACGGTAAGGAAACAGTTTCAAAGGGAGTTGAGATCGTGGAGGGCAGGGATGTTTTTCATGGCTTGCATAGCCCCGGGTTAAGTCTTGAGGGATTTAATCTTCATAATAAATTGCTGCAAGGCTATCAAAAATTACACAAAGCCAAGCAAGAAAACTGGAAGTAAACATTTTCATGATCAGGAATGTAAATGACAGCTAACGGATGATTTGAATAATCCGATATGGAATGAAGACTTAACTGAAATCGAAATAAAATCTTAACAATTATTTAATAAGATTCTTATTCTCTTTATCGTAATTATCTGCGCAGACGTGCAATTCCAGGAAGACGGCACATAACAAAGGTTAACTATCGATTATGTCAGTACAATGTGAAACAACCGCAAAAAAATCAGCTTCCACTGATATGGGTTTTTTTGAGCGTTACCTGACGCTTTGGGTTTTTCTCTGCATTATCACAGGGATTACTCTCGGACACTGGCTGCCAGCACCATTTCAAACGCTGGGTCGACTCGAGGTTGCGCAAGTCAACTTGCCGGTCGCTATTCTGATCTGGTTGATGATTATTCCAATGCTGTTAAAGATCGATTTCGGTGCTTTACATCATGTAAAAGAGCATTGGCGTGGTGTTGGTGTTACTTTATTCGTGAATTGGGCAATTAAACCTTTCTCTATGGCTTTACTTGGCTGGTTCTTTATTCGCGGTGTATTTGCTGACTGGTTACCAGCTGATCAGATTGACAGCTATATTGCCGGGCTGATTTTACTCGCAGCTGCACCATGTACAGCGATGGTATTTGTCTGGAGTAACCTTTCTGACGGTGAACCACACTTCACCCTGACGCAGGTCGCTTTAAATGACACCATCATGATATTTGCGTTTGCACCTATTGTTGGATTGCTACTGGGATTATCTTCAATTACGGTCCCGTGGGACACGCTGTTTCTTTCCGTAGTGCTTTATATTGTGATCCCTGTTGCAATGGCACAATTATGGCGACGCTGGCTGTTGAAATCTGGAGGGGATGCAGCACTTAAGCGAACCCTGGACAGGCTGGGGCCAGTATCGTTGACTGCATTGCTCGCCACATTGGTTTTGCTGTTCGGTTTTCAGGGTGAACAAATTATATCCCAGCCCCTGGTTATTGCCATTCTCGCTGTACCTATTTTGATCCAGGTTTATTTCAATTCCGGACTGGCGTATTTGCTCAACCGCCGATTCGGTGTGGCGCATTGCGTTGCCGGGCCATCTGCACTGATTGGTGCCAGTAATTTTTTCGAATTAGCTGTTGCGACGGCAATCGTGTTATTTGGTTTCGAGTCGGGCGCAGCATTAGCTACTGTCGTTGGTGTGTTGATCGAAGTGCCTGTCATGTTATCGGTAGTAAAAATCGTCAATGGCACCAAAACCTGGTACGAGTCAGCATCGGCTTCCTGACCAGGCTTTATCTTATCTTGACATGCTGCATGTGTTTGAGTGCCATACGTGTAAAGACCGGACCAACCAGCTCAAAAAATACTGTAGAACCAATCACGATGGCCAGAATGGCCTGTTCGTATTCAGGAAAGCGATTAGCCGTCAACAGTGCCATGCCAATCGCTACGCCAGCCTGGGGCATCATTGCAATGCCTGTCCAGTGCCTGATTTCCTCGCCAGCATGACCTGCAACTGCGCCAAGCCAGGCACCGATCAATTTACCGCAAATTCTGGCTAACAGGTAAACAATGCCAATCAGGCTGAGTTCAGTCAAAACGCCGATCTTGAGCGACGCACCGGCAAGCAGGAAGAAGATCACCATGAACGGCCATTCGATGTTCTCAATTTCGTGGAACGGATAGTCATGATGTTTTGCAAGGTTGGCAATCACTGTACCCATGGTCATGGCAGCAATTAGAAATGAGACATCAAGCCACAAAGCGAGTCCACCACAGGTGAAGACGAGTCCAAGCGCCTCGGTCAACATCGGCTGGCCAGGCTTTAAACGACCAGTCAGGTAAGCAGCAGGTAATCCAATCACGATACCAAGGATCATGGCACCAAAGATTTCATAGAAAGCGTCGATGACAGGAACAAGATCACCATCCATGGAATTCAACAGGGAGACGAGGGCGAGTCCCAGGCTGAATAACAGCAATGCCCAGGCATCATCTATCGCTACGATACCCAGCAGTAAACGGGAAAATGCAGACTCATCACCGGATTCGAGCACGACATCAACGGTAGCGGCCGGTGCAGTAGCCGCAGCGATACAGCCTAACAAAATGGCTATGTCGAAGTTGACCCCAATGATAACCAGGGCGAAGGTGACAATGGCGGATGTGCCCAGGGTGGCTGAAATGGATATCCAGCCAACCAGGCGACCATATTGCCTGAAAGAATTAATGGTCAGCTTACCGCCGAGCAGAAAACCAATCATCAACAGGGCGATATTCGTAATGACTTCGAAATGCTGAGTAATGGTTTCCGGGATGATACCCAGCGCTTCGTCACCCACCAGCACACCAAAAACGAGAATCAAGCTGACTCGTGGCAGAAATGTACGCCTGCCTAGATAATCAGCCGCCAGTCCCAGTAAAAGGATAGCGCCGATGGTGAACAGGAATTCAGCTGTTTGGGACATATCGGGGAAAATTAGTAATTACGATGAATACTAGAATTCACCTGTGATGCCGAAAGAATAAAAGATATCTGATGTACTTTCAGTGTATCCATTAACCTGGTCTTCTACTTCAAGCTTGCGATTAAAAATGCCGATTACCGGGTATAGATTACCGACGGTCTCGTAGAGAAAGATGAAACGCATACCAACACGTGTCGTTTTTTCATGCACGTCGACGCGTGCAGTGGTGAATGAATTCAGAGTGTTTGGATCCAGCACGGCAACATCGTACGCCAGGGGTAGAAGCTCGTAACCGGCTTCAACACCGATATTGAGTAATGGAAATACCCGAAAACGGCTATCCAGTTTGAAAAGGTAGCCAAAGTCCTGGGATACTGAACTGGTGCTGGTACCTGTAGTAGGGACAAGGGGCTTGATATTCGTTGACTGCTCAACATCCAGTGTATTGGATGGCGCAAGTATCATACTCAGACGAACGAGTGCAAAATCAGGCTTTCGGCCCCAGGTTAAATCTCCGCGTAAATCTACACCACTGACATCGATATTCACGTCATTATCAAACGCAATGTAATCATCAATAGTGCCGCTTACCAGGCGGAAATAACCAAACTCGGTTTTCTTGATTTCGCTGAAGTCATAATCTGCGCCAATTGAATATGAAAGCTTGTCGCTGATTCTGTTCTGGTAGCTGATGACATTGAGGCGTGTGCGTCTGTCTGTTGTTGATGTGCTAACCCTGCTTTCCGGGAAGCCTTCGATAGTGTCCTGAATGGTAATTTTTGTCTGGCTATAACCGAAACCTGAAAACCAGTTATCAGTCCAGGCGATAGGAATAAATGTTGATGGGTTTATTGAGCCGCT
>JARFRD010000095.1 GCA_029287435.1 Gammaproteobacteria bacterium | reverse complement strand
AACTTGCTGCCAATGTGTTTGCTCATATCATTTCTCCAAATTCGCTTTGCGATCCTTAGCCAGTTGCAGGTCCTCCTTCGGGGTCTTCTGTGACTTCTTGATAAAGCCATGCAACAAAACCATCGTGTCACCGTGCACCGTTGAAAGAATCCGCCTGATACGTTGATCTAACCGTGATCGAACCTCCCAAAGCCCGGTATCCAGCTTGCGAACAACGGGCATGCCAATGGGCAAACCGTACTGCACAGTCTTAATATCGCTGCCAATGACTCGCTTATCGGTTTTACGCAACCCCCGTAACCATTCACGGACCGGTTCATTGCCCGACTCCGTTCGGAAGAAAACCACGCCTAGCGTTGTATCGGTACGCGCATGAAATGCCGTACCATTTTTGGTGCAATTTGCAACCTTGTCTGATGAATGACAATGGGCTTCATGATTCCAGACAAAAAAACCGCCACATCCTAAAAAAGCCGCGGCGTACTTCGCCAAGCACCAAGAGTGAGGTACACCTGCATCTCGCGATACCGCAAGGTCTACCCTGTACCCCGGCTCTGTCGCCTGCTGGATGTTAATCCGAGCGGCTATTATGGCTGACGTCGGGAGCCGTTATCGGCAAGGGCCCAGGACGACCGGCGACTGATGGGGCTGATCAAGCAGTTCTGGCTGGAGAGCGGCGGTGTGTACGGTTACCGCAAGATCCACACGGACCTGCGATCGGTCGGTGAATGCTGTGGTCCGAACCGGGTACATCGCCTGATGCGTACGGCAGGCCTGCGCGCCCAGGTCGGTTATAAACGGCACCCCAGAGCCAAAGGTGATTCGCCTGCCATCGTCGCACCGAACCGGTTGCAGCAACAGTTTGATGTCGCGCAGCCGGATGCTGCCTGGGTCACTGATATCACCTACAGTGCACCCATCCTTCGAAGGCATCATTGATGATTCTGTCGTAGCTTGACTTGGCATGGAATACGCAAAGCTTGAGCATGTTTGGAATGCATCCTATTTTTTGAAAAGGAAGAAATGAATTGGGTGCCTGCTTTCTGCTATGAGAAAGCAAAAGCCTAAGCGGCGGTGACTTGTCGTAGATTGGCAGGGTGACGGAGCCCGTGGGAAACGGGGCGTGAGGCGAAGTCGTTACGCCAAGATGCGTCTCCAGGCTGAGTATTGGAAGGTTGAGGAACACGAACCGATTAAACCGTGTCTATGGGCTGAAATGTCGCCATCACTTACACGACTTAATAGGTGATATGCGAACTGGATCAGATTACACGTAGGCATCTGGTCCCGAAAGCAGAATGATACAGATATGGTCATCTGCAGGGTGTCACGGGGAGAACATAGTCAGACCGTGGCGTTTGTATCGACTCGCGGCAAGCAAGGATAAAGACTGCGATCGGCAACCTCACCAATACGTTTGAGTCCGATATGTGGAATGGTGAAGGTCGATCGAGATGTTAAGGGAATGGGGATTTCATCCGCTTGTAGGTAATTGTTGAGCATGAGAACCTATCTCCCTGCTCTCACTACCCAATACGCTAAGTTTTCACACAGTTACAGTGCGGCCTATGAAGGTATAGCGCAGATTCCAAAAGCAGTATCTTACTCGTGGAGGCGGCATTGAACTTCAGGAAACGAGCGGTATTCAGACATTCATCTCCGCGAGATGCGGAGTTATAGCATCCGCGGATGAACTACTGGATTCGACCAGGACTTGTCGTTGCCCAGGCGCTATCTGTAGGTCAGCAATGCAGCAGGACCCGCCTTAGAATTCCGCACAGATATTCAAGAATAGAGAGTACATGAATAAGCTCATACTTTCATGTCGAGAACTCTTCGGGCAGTGTGTCTGGCTCAATCCATTTCAGCAGCAGTTCATAGCCTACCGCAACGACCACTGGCCCCAGGAACACGCCTACAACACCCCATTGCAGCACCCCTCCGACTGCACCCAGAAAAGCCAAGATAGCAGGAAGGTTGATGTCCCTGCTGACCAGCAGGGGCCGGACGATATTATCTGTGAGGTTGACCACAATCATTCCCCATAGAAAGATAAAAAGCGCCATCAGCGGCTGACCAGAGGCCCAGAGCCATAATGACATCGGCAGCCAGATCAGCACTGGACCAATCTGAATTAATGACAGGATGAATGTAACACCGGCCCAGATCATCCAGTTTGGAATATCAGCCACTATATAGGAAAAGGTCGCCACGAGGGTTTGTGCGAGCGCTGCACCTAACACACCGCGAACGGCCAGTCGGGTCGTGACCACAGAATGAACTGCCATGCGCTGTGCGAAGTGCCCGCCGATGCGGTGCATTAACTTGCCAAAGAGATCGGTCAGTCTTTCGCTGTTGTATACAAAAAGGGCCGCAAGTATCACACCAATGGCGAACTCGAAAATAAAGACACCGAGTAGCTCAAATTCATGCACCATCCATAACAAAACCGCTTTGAGTTCCGTGTCGAAGTGAGAAGCCATTGTCGAGGCATCACTGAAAATCGATTGCCATAGAGCGGCAATATGCGGTCCGATAGCAGGGATCTGATCTAGCGGCACCGACAGTGAACCCGTGGAATTAGCAGAAAGATGCTCAAACCAGGAGACTGCATCCGGCAGAAATGCCAATACTGCCCTTGATAGACCGATGGCCGGTATGACGAACAATAGACCCAAGATGATACCTATGAGCCAGGCTGCCAAGCATTTTCGCCCGTTCAGTTTTTGAACCAGCCATTGGTATCGAGGTTCGACCGCGACCGCCAGCATGGCACCCCATAGTATCGCGGGTAGAAAAGGGTACAGCGTCAATATTGCGATCAGAATGACCGCGAACAGAACGGTGACCGGGAGAATCCGCTCGATCGTCGTTAGATGCAGCGATCTCCTCATTTAGACATCAATCTGCCAATTATTATTCCCACGATTGCAGCAGTTACCATGAGTTCCACTGTCTGCTTCCTGACCTGCGTTCCAGTTGCATGCGAAAATTCGCCCATGAAGGAGCGGACCTCGTCATTAATAATCCTTGTCTGGCTCTGGTGCCTGCGTAGGAGGGACCGCCCTACCAGCCATAGGATCAGGCTAAATAGCACGATCATCAGGGCAACTACGAGCGCTGCATACCACGCCGGCATAACCGTCGAAAGCCAAAGGTACAGGGCCAGAAGTGCAAAAGCCGCCGCCAGCGAAAGCATGATCAATGTAAAGGCCAGCAGTCCGATGCCCGAGATGCGTCGCCGGAATACTGCAACCTCGTTACTGACCAGGTTGCTAACAAGTCGTTGCAGCATGCTGCTGATTCTCAGCGTCGGGTAAGGAAACCGATGAATATTCCCACCAACAAAGCAATCATTGTAGATTGCACCGGTTTCTCGCTAATATAGCCCTCCACCGATCCAGTTGTCTGTTTTGCGCGCGCAGTCGCTTCATCAGCCACGTGCCTGGTCCGACCCAGTAGTTCGTCTATTTCCTCTCGCGCAGCTCGTTTGGTCTCGGAGAGGTTATCCTCGCCCAATTCCATGAAAAGTTTGGTCAGGCGGGATATGTCTTCGCGGATGTTCTTGATCTGGTCTTCGATGTCACCCGCAGTGGTTTTGGTATTCGATGATTCTGGCATTATTTTCCTCCTTTTTTGGTAACGAACATCTTTTCGCAGAAAGCATAGCTTGCGGTTTCGGTTGATTCCACTAAAAATTTCCTCATGCCACCCGATGTTGCAATCGTGCAACAATGAATGTCTCAGACGAGGGATTCCGGGTGTTGGTAGAGACAGTCCACCATCTCGGCGAAGGTGGAAAGGACTGTCTGCATAGCAGTTTCCACGTCGACGTATTTCTACCTGAAACTAGTTCGGATGTGGCTTGTTTCAGGACTACCATGACTAACAGTAACTTACGGCGAACGGCTGGCTCCGACCACAGACCGGGCACCTGAGTAAATAACACGGGAATTCCGCCTCGAATGTCTGGAAAGGGCACGTAACTCACCGTTCCCATGTCCAACCGTCTACTTCCGGGATGCAGCAACTTCTTACCTACCTGTCCAGAGTTCGCAAATCGGGCAGAATTGATATTCTGGCGGCCAGCAGATCACCCTGAGAAGCGCTATTTTGATGACTTTGCGATTTCCTCTTCCAGTTTTTGCATCATGTCCGCGCAATTCTTTTCACTGCTGATCCAATCGATTTCCTTGAATGAACCATCCGGAGATTTATTGCGGATAGTGCCAACCGTATCCTTGATTACCTTGTCGATCTGTTCTTCCGTGAGCAAGCCATCGCTCTTTGCCGTTTCCATCGCAAAGCAGATGCCGGCCTGAGAGCCGGCAATAATTCCACTAGCAGCACCGAACCCGGCTCCTACTCCCAGTGCCAGAAAACCACCGGCGGCACCGCCAATGACCAGAAAGATGACTGCAATAAGAAATCCCTTCATGAGTGACTATTTGTCTGTTTGCAGTTTGTTCAGCACCAACCGGATGCCAGTTCTATTCTCATTCCAGATCATACTGGCATAAACCT